>JBDNAP010000199.1:0-6918 GCA_039768325.1 Thiogranum sp. | reverse complement strand
GGTTAGTGCCGGTATCGAGAACCGACAGATCTTTTGCGCTTGGGCCGCTTGTTGCCTGAACAACGGAGCAAGCCTGCAAATAGACGGCGAAAAATCCAACAACGATGAGTGTGGCAAACTTTCTCATTACGAAAGCCCCTTCTGAAGCGAATTGCTTATACGCATTTAATAGTCGATCACCCAAAATGGATTAAAATGAGGTCTTTTCCGGGTAACGGATTGCTATTCCGGGCATCGGCTGGTTCTTTATATTCTTTATTTAGGCCGCAAGCGCCTGACCCAGTGACCCAGGGGGCAGGAGAAAAGCCGGCGGAGAAACCAGGCTCTCCTGCGCTTGTTTGAACCTGAACTTTCCCGATCAGCCCCTGTCCCATAGACAACAAGGGTGGGGTGGTGATGTCCGGGTCGCTTCGTAGTCTGGTTCTGCTGTTTTTCTGTGCACCGCTGCTTGCCGGTGAACTTGTCCTTTCATCCGGTAAGCGGCAGAACGTGCTGATGGAACTGTATACCTCAGAGGGGTGCAGCAGTTGCCCGCCCATGGAGCGTTATATCAATGGCTTTAAGACACATGACGCGCTGTGGGAACCCTATATCCCGCTGGCCTTCCATGTCGATTACTGGAACTACATCGGCTGGGAGGATCGATTCGCCTCACCCGGATTTGCCGAGCGGCAGCGCGAACACGCGCGCGAAGGCAATGTCCGGTCGGTCTATACACCGGCATTGATTGTTAATGGCACTGGCTGGCGCCCCGGCCTTCTCAATGAGCTGCCAAATCCGGATGACGCGCGTCCCTCAGGACAATTGGACGTCAGGGTCAGGCAAAAGACACTGAGCGCCGATTACAAACCCATCATGGGTGACGCCCCTGCCCTCAATTTACACATCGCGCTACTGGGTATGGACCTGGTATCCGAGATTACTGCCGGTGAAAATAAAGGGCGACGCTCACGGCACGAATTTGTGGTCATTGGCCTTGGGTCCCGGCTAGGCCAGGATGGCCACTGGCAGACCCGCCTCCCTGAACTGCATTACCCGGGCAGCGAACCGCGCGCCCTGGCGGTTTGGGTCACTTATCCCCACAGTCTCAAACCGTTGCAGGCGGTGGGCGCTTACCTGGACTGAACGCAAAAG
Organism: Thiogranum sp.; assembly: GCA_039768325.1. Classification (GTDB taxonomy): domain Bacteria; phylum Pseudomonadota; class Gammaproteobacteria; order DSM-19610; family DSM-19610; genus Thiogranum. The sequence continues at coordinate 5,784 of JBDNAP010000199.1, read as the reverse complement.
TGGCACAGACTAGGCCACCTCGTCTCCCCCCCGCTGCGGAAACTGCCCGCGAAGATACTCGCCGAAACTGCGGCAGGCGTCCACAGAGGTAAACATGCCCACCAGTTTGCCTGCTTTGGTGACGATGGCAGAGCCGATGTGCCGCTCGGCCATGGTCAACAGCACATTGTCGAGCGGCTCATCTACACTGACGGTATACGGGTCAGGCATGTAAAGATCCCGTACACTCAGGCCGCCTGCGCCGGCTGGCGATGGCTGAAGATTGATTGCCGAGGTCATGTCTTTGTCAGTTATCACGCCGACGACTCTGTTGGCGTGGGTGACCGGCAGGTGACGCACATTGTGGTGCCCCATCAGGCTGCTGGCTTCATCGAACGAGGCATCCAGGTCGACGGAGTGCGGAAACGGAGTCATGACTGCTGTCAACAGGGGCATTTTTTTCATACGTCGGTATCCTTACTAAGAATCATCCAGTCGGTGTAGCATTTTTCCAATGTCTGCCTGGGCACAGGCCATACGACACCCATGCCTGCTACGATTTCGTCATTCACAACGATGGGCAGTCCTCCGCCCGAAAACAGTATAGCGTCCTTCACAAGCGCAGACTATCCTTCGGGGACGCAGGATGCCCTCTCCCACTCTGTACTCCGCTCCAGGTTTCGCAGAGTAGAAATTTGTTGATTTCCGTCAATGACAAATACTGAAAAATGGATATCATTTTCATAGTGCGATTGCCCGTTGCGGTGAAGTGCGGGCGCAGGGCTCTTGATGTAACTGGCTCAACAGTTCGGAGGGTATTGATATGACAATATGCAACAGGACGCTGCTGGCCGTTTTTTTGGCTGGTGCAACTATTTTGCCATTGACCAGCGCACAGGCCTGGTGGGGCCCCGGCTGGGGTGGATACGATCGTGGTTGGGGTGACGGCTGGGGTAATCGTGGCTGGGGTGACGGCTGGAGTGACGCCATGGGCGATTTCTTCGGAGACCTCGATTTCAACATAGGCTTCAGAATGCGTTCCAATGCCCATGGTTATGGCCGTGGTTATGGTCGTGGTTATGGCGACTACTATGGTCATGGTTACGGCTATGGTTATCACCATCCCTACGCCGGCTGGGGCTATCCCGTCCATGGATGGGGTCATCCCGGCTATGGCTATCCCGGCTATGCCTGGGGAGCTCCTGCTGTCGCCCCTCAGCAGGTCACCCAGTCCAGCGACAAGTAGAACCGGGTGAAAGAACCAAGGTATCGGTGACACTTGAGAATGATTGCGTCTGGTCGCCGATCCCTTTTCTGCAATTTACCAGGGCATATTGGTGACCAATAACGATATCTTGCGTCGTATCCGCTATACCTTCGACTTTGACGACTCGAAGATGATGGCAATATTCGCTCTGGGTGATTATCAGGTAACGCGGGAGCAGATCAGCGATTGGTTGAAAAAAGATGATGATCCGGCGTTTCAAAAGTGCAGTGATGCCCAGCTGGCTGTTTTTCTCAATGGCTTGATCACTTATCGGCGAGGAAAAAAAGAAGGGGCGCAGCGTGAGCCAGAGCAGCGTCTGACCAATAATATCATTTTCAGAAAACTGAAAATCGCGCTGGATCTGCACGCTGAAAATATACTGGAGATTCTCGCCCTGACTGATGTGCGCATAAGCAAGCATGAGTTAAGTGCATTCTTCCGAAAACCGGGACATAAACACTACCGTGAATGCAAAGACCAGGTTTTCCGTAATTTCCTGAATGGTATCCAGCTTAAATATCGCGATAAGATTCAGGGAAGCTCTGGCTAATACCTGCATCGTCATCCCGGCCCATGCCGGGATGAAAAATAATACTGCACCGGTATCCGCCTGAAAGGAGTGGACATTGAAAATCGATATTTACACGAGCACAAGGAATGGAAACAAGTACCTGTCTGTGCCAAAAGGAACGAAGGTGGAGAGCTTACAATTGCCGGACTCTGTCGATCCGGATCTGCTGACACTATCACCGTTCAGAACCAGGTTGGAGGTGACCGCCGGCAAGTCTCATTTTGCCCTTGATCAAGACGACATAATCGAGCAGATCGAGAAAAACGGTTATGCGGTACATGGCGCAAAGATAGTAATCAAGGTGGGTTCTGTAAAAACAGAAGATATCTGGGGTCAGCGTAAAAACAAAAGAGCGCAGTAAACCGGCTGAATACCCGGAAACTGATAAAATTCAGCACGCCAATTGCCTCTGTTCAAGCCAGCGCCCAAGTATATTTCTACAGGGACTGTTATGTATCACGGAGAACGATTTAACAGCATCAGCCATCTGGTCGGCGCTGCGCTGGCGCTCGCCGGTCTGGTTGTGCTGGTGGTGTTCGCCTCCCTGCAGGGCGACCTGTGGAAAATCGTCAGTTTTAGTATCTATGGCGCATCCCTGTTTCTACTGTATACCCTGTCGACCTTGTATCACTCGCTGCGGGGACGGGCCAAGGATATTTTCAAAAAGCTGGATCACATAGCCATCTACCTGCTCATTGCCGGCAGTTACACCCCGCTTACCCTGGTGACCCTGCGTGGCGCCTGGGGCTGGACCCTGTTTGGCATTATCTGGGGTTTGGCTATCGCCGGCATCATCGTGGATGGCTTGCACAAGGCGGGGTCACGCACCCTACCGATGGTCATCTATCTGTTAATGGGCTGGCTGATCCTGCTTGCCATATATCCCCTGATCGATGCCTTACCCACGGGTGCTCTAATGTTGCTGGTGCTGGGTGGTGTATTCTATACCGGTGGTATTGTTTTTTACGCCCTCGATGAAAGAATGAAACACGCCCACGGTATCTGGCATTTATTCGTGCTGGCCGGCAGCATTTCGCACTACCTGCTAATGCTGGTTTACGTCTTGTAAAAAGGAGCGGAGAATGAAACATTCCCATGTTGTTCTGCTCGCTGGGGTCCTTTTCACTGTTTCTTCCTGTAGTACGGAATCATTAAAAAGAACTGGATATGAAACGCTCCAGAATGTTCAGGAACAGCGATGTCAAAAGGATTTGTCATCGGAATGTCCAGAACGTGAAAGCTATGACGCTTACCAAAGAAAGATGGAAGAGCTTGATACGCCTCAACAGTAGACTCGCACCTGGCAGGACAGTTCGAGTTGGAATACGGGAAGGAGCAGCCAAAATGGCTGCTCCGAACCGCTCAGTCATCAAGTTGGTGCAGTATCCTGTCAATGCCTGCCTGGGCACAGGCCTCGTCCAGGTTTCCCCCGGGCGCTCCACCGACACCGATACCGCCAACGATTTCGTCATCCACCACTATGGGGAGTCCACCCCCCAGGATCAGTATATCGTCGTTCATATCCCGCAGCCCTTCGGTCGCCGGGTTGTTGACGACAACATCAACCAGGGCACTCGTAGGACTTCCCAACGAGGCTGATGTATAGGCCTTTTTTCTTGCGCTTTCCAGCGTATGTGGACCAGATCCATCGCCACGAACATGAGCCTTTACCAGGCCTCCCCTGTCCACCACGGCTGCACTGACACGGAAACCCTGGTCTTCGCAAACTGACTGCGCTTCAGCAGCAGCGATCAGCGCGAGTTTGAGGGGCAAAACCTGCATCGAGTCCAGGTCAATATCATGCCCCTTACCGGCGTACAGCGGGGTGGCGATCAGACACAGACCAAGCAGGATCACTAATGACACCGGGAAACAGGCTGTCGAATCAACGATTGCGGAACGGTTACAACTATCCATTTATCTCTCCTCCTGGTTATCTATTTCAACACGTCCATGCACAACGGGATACGATGAATTCGTCCAACTCACCTTTACCCATGCCATGTGAGAATAACTTATAGACGAGAACTGTCTTTATGCAAGCCTGGCCCGAATAAGGGGACAGTTTTATTGTTCACCCGCCCTGTCTTCCGGGGAGCACGCAACTAATTGCCGCCTCACGGGGTTGTGAAGAATGGGTTAAACTACCGTCCCCCTGCAGCCATACCACCCCGGTGAATATCGAAACGTTCGTTCCCGCACTGGCCATTATCCTCGGCGCCTACTTTATCCGCGGCATTACCGGCTTCGGATCCGGATTGATAGCCGTCCCGCTACTGGCGCTGATCCTGCCGCTGCAGACCGTGGTGCCCCTGGTGCTGGTGCTGGACTTCAGCGCTTCGCTGATAATGAGCCACAAGGCGCGCGCGCATGTCCAATGGGCTGAGATACTCCCTCTCCTTCCGGCATCGCTGCTGGGTATTGTTATCGGCGCCACCCTGCTGGTCAATTTGCCGCGGGAACCATTGCTCACCGCACTGGCACTGTTTGTCATTCTGTTTGGCCTGCGCTACCTGTTGAATGTTCACAGTGACAAACAGGTTTCGCGGGGCTGGTCGGTGCCGGTCGGCCTGAGTGGGGGGCTGATCGGTGCCCTGTTCGGTACCGGCGGCCCGCCTTACGTGGTCTACCTGACGCACCGGATAAAAGACAAGTCGCGCTTACGTGCCACGATGTCCGGCTTGCTCCTCTTGGATGGTTCGTTTCGCGTTGTCACCTTCCTCGTCGCCGGTCTGCTGGGTACCCATCTGTTGCTCCTTCTACTCGTATCGGCACCGGTGATATTCCTGGCCCTTTTCCTGGGACATCGGGTTCATATCGGCATCAGCGACCGGCAGATGCTGAAACTGATCGGCACACTGCTGCTCATCAGCGGTGGGTCGCTGCTGGTGAAGGTCTGGGGCTGAGACAACAAAAGAACGTTCGGTCATCCGCCCCAGGTCAGCAGCGTTGCGGTCACCGCCTGCGTTACCCGGTGAAGAAAATCAAAGTTCAAGGTGTCCGCGAGGTCCGATGCCTTATGGTAGTGTGGGTTGCGGAAGTTGGCGGTGTCGGTCAGCATGATGGCGCGATAGCCCTTGTCCCAATAGGGCTTGTGATCGCTGCGCAGTGCATCTTTAAAAAATCCGCCTACTCGATTGGCGCTGAAATAAGGCAGCGTGGGCACATAGTGCTGTGCCGCGCGTTCAAACCGGTTGCCAAGTCCGCCGGAGGGGAAGTTGCCGACCACGGCGATAAAGTTACCGGTGGTGGGTGGGGAGAACAACAGCGGGATTCTGGCGGGTGTCGCCTGGGTATCGGGCTGCCCGGTGGCGTAAGCAATCATTTCAAGGATAATGGCGCCATCCAGTTCTTCGCCGCGGTTGCGAAGCTGCTCGACATGATAATAGCTGCCATCGCGGCCGTGTTCTTCCAGCGCAAAAAAACAGAAGCGAACCGTGCGTTTTGTTTCGACGGTCGATAGAACACGGGCGATTTCCAGGATCGCCGCCACCCCGCTGGCATTATCATCGGCGCCGGGACTGTCATCAACCGTGTCGTAGTGGGCGCCCAGTTCCAGTATGCGCGATGACGCCTCCCTCCCCCGGTGCTCAGCGATGATATTGACAAAAGAATAGCTGTTGCCTTGCGGGTCTGTGTAACGGCCTAGCGGTTCTTCAAGCGGCCGGTAGCCATATCCGGACAACAGTGATTTTATATAGCGCACGGCGTGATCTGTGGCCTGGCGGTCATCCACGGAGCGGGGACCGGCCTGCGTCAATACTTCGACGTGTGTCTTTAGCGTGCCTTTGTCGACACGTTTGACGGCATCCGCGATGGCCTGTTGACGGGCGCCGTCAGTACAGCCGGCACCAGACAGTGCACCTATCAATGCCATTAATCCGGCCATAGCGAAACACCCGAACCCCCCTCTGAAAATGACGGATGTCACGGCAATCCTGACCATGCCACTTTGCACCGTTTGGCT
>JBDNAP010000198.1:0-3339 GCA_039768325.1 Thiogranum sp. | reverse complement strand
GAAATCAACTGGTCCGCAGGCCAAGTCAGCGGACGGCCGTGTTTTTGCAGAGTCTGTTTGCGGCTAATCCTGCGCATGACACTGCGCCCGGCGCGACCCGCGGCACGGTCGATTGCGAAGTACAGGTCGGCCTCGGTATCTTCCACAACTACAGCAGGAAGGCCGGCAAGCACTACCTGCAAGTGACAACGCTTGTCTTTGCCACCTCGCGGACCGTTGATGTCCGATAGACGTACAATAATTCTCTGCACGTGATTATCGGCCGAGGAGAGGGCAAAACGCAGCCGCCGTTTTGCATGGCTGCGTAGCGCACTTGTCAGGTCAAAGTTTCTTGTCTGAATATCAATATGCATCAGCTGTCTCCGCTGTTATCGGTTTACTTAATCGTGAGTGACAATCCTAGGCAAGCCGGCAGCACAAAAAAAGTCGATTATTTTCGTTAAAAGCTTCGTATTTTACGAAGCGTTATTGGTAGCGGAGTGTTGGAGATTGAAAATGTAACGCCCAGGAAGTGGTCAATACAGACAAGCCATAAAGTCAATACAGACCAGCATTAATAGGAGAACGGCGAGGCCGGCAAAGAAGTTCAATGACTCAATCTACCACAATATGTAAGTCATTAACCGCCTGATATCTGGTTAAAAACAATCCTGAAATAAAACTTGATTAAAATACTCAGGAATTATAAAAAAACTTCACTAAATTAATAGGTTATTTCGCTGGAAGGGAGTTAATGCGATGACGCAAACACAAACACACGCGCTGAATGATAACGAAACCATGACCCGCTGCTTGCCCGGTGCTGCGCGCTTCCTGGCTATCTCGGCCGCTTATCTGGCAGCGACACCTGCTGCGGTTAGCAGCAACGCCAGTGACGGCTGCGTTCCGGGAGCCAACCGGTCCGTGCCGGTGGCCGACACTGAATTTAGCGGAGCCTGGCTATGAGCACTGCAGAGAAAGAAGTAGCGGACTTCATTGAGAAGCGTTATGAACACGGTTTCGTTACTGATATAGAGACGGAATCTGCGGCGCCAGGCCTGGATGAGGGCGCGGTACGTTTCATCTCCGCCAGGAAGAACGAGCCGACATGGATGCTCGACCTACGCCTGCAGGCGCTGGCCCATTGGCAGACGTTACAGGAGCCGGACTGGTCATCCATCCATCACCCGCCGATCGACTACCAGGCAATCTCCTATTATGCGGCACCGAAAAAGAAACCCGCCCTGAATAGCCTGGATGAGGTCGATCCTGCCCTGCTGGATACCTACGACAAGCTGGGCATACCGATTGAAGAACAAAAAGCACTTGCCGGGGTGGCTGTCGACGCAGTGTTTGACAGTGTTTCGGTAGCAACGACATTCAGGGAGAACCTTGCCGAGGCCGGAGTCATTTTCTGTTCGATTTCAGAAGCCGTACAGGAATATCCGGAGCTGGTGCGTAAGTACCTCGGCTCGGTGGTGTCCTACCGGGATAATTTCTTTGCTTCATTGAATGCCGCGGTGTTCAGCGATGGCACGTTCGTGTACATACCCGAAGGGGTGCGCTGCCCGATGGAGCTGTCGACGTACTTCCGCATCAACGCAGCAAATACCGGGCAGTTCGAGCGCACGCTGATCGTGGCCGAGGCCGGTAGTTATGTCAGCTACCTGGAAGGTTGCACGGCACCGATGCGCGACGAGAACCAGTTGCATGCCGCGGTGGTTGAGCTGGTTGCCATGGATGACGCGCAAATCAAGTAATCAACGGTACAGAACTGGTACCCGGGCGATGAACAGGGGCGTGGCGGTATTTACAACTTCGTAACCAAGCGTGGCGATTGCCGCGGCCAGCGTTCGCGCATCTCGTGGACACAGGTGGAAACCGGATCAGCCATCACCTGGAAATACCCGAGTTGTATATTGCGCGGTGACGACTCGGTCGGTGAATTTTACTCAGTGGCAGTCACCAAGGGACATCAACAGGCCGATACAGGCACCAAGATGATCCACATGGGACGTAATACCCGTAGCACCATTGTTTCCAAGGGCATATCCGCCGGGCACAGCCAGAACGCCTACCGTGGCCTGGTACGCATCGCAAAGAAAGCCGAAAACGCGCGCAACCACAGCCAGTGCGATTCACTGCTGATCGGCAACCGTTCGGCGGCGCACACCTTCCCGTACATAGAGGTGCGCAACCCGACAGCGAATATGGAACACGAAGCGACCACGTCGAAGATCAGCGAAGACCAGCTGTTCTACTGTCAACAGCGCGGTTTGTCAGAAGAGGAAGCGGTATCGATGATCGTCAACGGGTTCTGCAAGGAAGTTTTCAAGGAACTGCCTATGGAATTCGCTGCCGAGGCACAGAAACTGCTCAGCGTCAGTCTCGAAGGCGCTGTTGGCTGATGAAACCAGGAGACACTGAAATGATCAACATTAAAAACCTTCACGTTTCGGTTGATGATAAACGGATACTCAGAGGCATTGACCTTCAGGTCAATGCGGGAGAGATCCACGCCATAATGGGTCCCAACGGCTCAGGAAAAAGTACGCTTGCACACGTTGTGATTATGCACCCCGGCGCGCAGGCAACGCTTGTCGAGCATTACAGCAGTGTACCGGGCAGTCATGACTTTACCAACAGCGTGACGGAAATTTCACTGGGTGCTGACGCGCAGCTTGAACATTACCGGTTGCAGAACGAAGGCATGCAAACGTTTCACAAGAGCAAGCTGAACATCCGGCAGGCCGGCAACAGCCGTTACTCAGGTATCGCTGTTAACCTCGGCGCCAGTTGGGCGCGCACTGATTACCGGGTCCGCCTGGAGGATGAGCAGGCGAGCTGCAGGCTTGACGGTCTGTACATCACTACCGACCAGCAGCTCAGTGACTTTCACCTGGATATCGACCATGCGGTGCCGGGCTGTCACAGTGCCGAACATTTCAAGGGTATGTTGCTGGGTACCAGCCGTGCGGTCTTCGACGGCCGGGTTCGGGTTGCCCCGGACGCGCAGAAAACCGAGGCGCACCTGAAGAACGACAACCTGTTGCTGTCGGGCAATGCGGAGATTGATACCAAACCGTTGCTGGAAATATTTGCCGATGACGTACAATGCAGTCATGGCACAACAGTCGGTCAGCTTGACGACGAATAGCTGTTTTACCTGCGCTCACGCGGTGTAGATGAACAGCGTGCTCGTAGCATGTTGTGCCGTGGATTTGCACGCGAAGTACTCGCAGGCTGTTCGGAGCCCGGGTTCATGGAATATGTGTCTAACTCCATAAAGACCCGTATCTGAGAGGCGAGTATGCGCGAACAAATAGTAAATCTGACACGTGCCGGCGAGCAGCCGGCAAG
>JBDNAP010000029.1:0-4121 GCA_039768325.1 Thiogranum sp. | reverse complement strand
GAAGCGCAGGTTGCAATGTCACTGCGTAAATATGATCTGGCGCTGATTCGCACCCAGATGCCGAGTTCATCGGCCCAGTGGAAAGGCCACCTGGCTGCCCGGCAACCGGTTCTTTGCGTCAATACGGACACCAGCACCGATCCGCTGCTGGCCATTCTTAACAGTCTTCGACACTCGCCGTATTTGCACCAACCCGCTTACTGCTGAAAACGCAACGGCGCCATCCGCCCTGATTGCCGATATTGCAGGTAATCCTCAATGATCTGAGCGTGATCAAATGCCACTTCGGGATACTCGCTTGCGTTAAAAAAGGCCAGGTGTTTCGCATCATCACAAGCTTTGGCGACACCTGATGCTGTGGCCACATAAACGGCACTCACTGTATGCCCGCGCTCATCGCGTTTGGGATCTGAATAACAACCCAGCAATCCGACCAGGCGAATATCCAGAGATGTCTCTTCCCTGGCTTCACGAATAGCTGCCTGTTCGAGACGCTCACCGACATCCACAAAGCCGCCGGGTAATGCCCAGCCAGCGGGCGGATATTTACGCTCGATCAATACTATGGGCCGTCCGGGCTGATCGTGCATTTCGATGATGACATCGACCGTCAGCAACGGCGTTATGGGTCTTGCCACCGGACTAGCTCTCCTTCAAATCACGCAGCAAACGTCGCGCTTTTTTATCCGGTTTGCGCTGCGGGTGCGGCATACTGGCGGCTGCCAGCCGGTGCTGCTCACGCAGTGCTTTGCGCTTATTGATGCTTTCCTCGGATTCTTCGTACAGGGTCTGAGCCACCTTGGCCGGTCCGCGGCGTTCCGACAACGCTACAACCCGCAGCTGATATTCGAAACCACTCTTGTGAATCTCGAGCTCATCACCCGGCTTCAGGGCCCTTGCCTGTTTAACACGCGCGCCGTTGAGCCAGACTTTACCACCACCAACCGCCTGCGCAGCCAGACTTCGTGTCTTGAAGAAACGCGCTGCCCACAACCATTTATCAATGCGAACCGAATCGGGCACTAGTGTAGCGCTTGCGCGGCTTGAACGAGTTGATCGACTGGGACCGCACCATCCAGGCGCCGCTCGCCGATAAAAAAGGTCGGTGTAGCCCGTACACGCAGTTGCTGCGCCGCCTGCAGGTGGCGCTGCAGGCGCTTAGCGACGGCTTCGTCCTGCCAGGCTGATCCTATCTGAGATTCGGTCATGCCCGCATCCAGAGCCAGGCTGTGCAGGCAATCACGATCACCAATATTCCTGCCCGCGGAGAAAAACGCTTCAAACAGTCGCGCATGCAGACGGTAGAAAACAGCCGGATCAACAGCTTTTGCCGCCTCGGCCAGCTGCAGAGCAGAACGCGAATTGGTGGTAAAATTATGCTCACCAAAAACCAGGTTTTCTTCCTCGGCCATTTGCCGGAGTGTGGCCATCATGCGCGCCCATGTTTCTTCTGGATAATTCAGCGATGTCACAGATTGGCCCTGAGGGGATGTCTCGGGATGGATTTCAAGGAAGCACCAGTTGACTTTAAGGTCGAAACAGGTTCGCAAACGGTTTAGCCGCGCGTCACCTACGTAACAGAAGGGGCAGATATAGTCACTGAAGACGGTTACTTTGAGTTCAGGTTTCGACACCATCCCACCCCCCCAATTAAATAATCCACGGAAGGCACAAAAACTGCGCCTTCCGTGGCAGCGGAAACACTCAGTGCCCCGACATTTCCACCAGAATCGCGTTCATGCGCTTCACAAACGCCGTCGGATCTTCCAGCTTGCCGCCTTCACTCAGCAACGCCTGTTCAAACAGAAGGTGTGACCATTCGGTAAACTTTTCCTGATCCTGTTCTTCCTTGAGGTGAACCACCAGTGGGTGGTCCGGATTCACCTCCAGCATGGGCTTGCTGGCCGGCAGCGCATGTCCTGCCTGCTTCATGACCTGTTGCAGATGCACGGCCATTTCATGTTCCTCCAGCACCAGGCAGGATGGTGAATCCGTCAGACGATGACTGATGCGGACTTCCTTTACATCATCGGCCAGTGCATCCTGGATACGTTTAACAAAATCCTTGTACTCTGTCTCCGCCTGTTTCGCCGATTCTTCCTCATTTTCATCGCGCAACTTGCCCAGATCAAGTTCTCCCTTGGCGACCGATACCAGCGCCTTGCCATCGAACTCGGTGAGATGCGAGATCATCCATTCATCCACCCGGTCATGCAGCAACAGAACTTCGATACCCTTTTTCCGGAACACTTCGAGGTGCGGGCTGTTCTTGGCGGCTGCAAAACTGTCCGCGGTCACGTAATAGACCTTCTCCTGCTCCGGCTGCATGCGGCCTATGTAATCTTCCAGCGACACATTCTGCTCATCAGTGTCGCTTTGGGTCGATGCGAATCGCAGCAGCTTGGCAATACGCTCGCGATTGGCAAAATCTTCAGCCGGCCCCTCTTTCAACACCCGGCCAAACTGTCCCCAGAAATCCGCGTATTTTTCCGCTTCGTTCTTGGCCATGGTTTCCAGCAGTCCAAGCACTTTTTTCACGGAAGCTGCCCGGATACTGTCTATGAACTTGTTCTTTTGCAGAATTTCTCGCGAAACGTTGAGAGGCAAATCATCCGAGTCCACCAGACCGCGTACGAATCGCAGGTACTGCGGCATCAGATTCTCTGCATCATCCATGATAAACACCCGCCGTACATACAGCTTGATACCGTGCCGGTGCTCCCGATCCCAGAGATCGAACGGCGCCTGTTTGGGGATGTATAAAAGCGAGGTATAGGACTGGGTACCCTCCACCTGGTTGTGACTCCAGACCAGTGGTTCCCCGAAATCATGGGCAACGTGTTTGTAGAACTCCTTGTACTCGTCATCCGAAATTTCGCGCTTGGGGCACTTCCAGAGTGCCGAGGCGTTGTTGACAGATTCGAACTCATCTTCCTTGCCTTCTTCCATGGAGGCCATTTCTATGGGCAGGGAGATATGATCGGAATACTTTGTAATGATCGAGCGCAGGCGATAGGCCTCCAGAAATTCGTCCTCATCCTCACGCAGGTGCAGAGTGACTTCCGTACCGCGGCTTTGTTTTTCAACCACTTCCAGAGTGTAACTGCCCTCTCCATCTGAAACCCAGCACACCGCTTCATCGGCTCCTGTGCCTGCCCGGCGCGTGATAAGCGTAACTTCATCGGCCACAATAAAGCTCGAATAGAAGCCGACACCGAACTGGCCGATGAGCTCCATATCCTTGCTTTGATCACCGGTCAGCGAATCGAAGAACTGCCGGGTACCGGACTTGGCGATGGTACCGATATTTTCCATCACCTCATCCCGCGACATACCGATACCATTATCTGTGACGGTAAGGGTACGTTTTTCCTTATCGAAACTGACGCGGATCTTCAGGTCGCTGTCACCATCATATAGCGCATCATTGGACAAGGCTTCAAATCGCAATTTGTCGCAGGCATCCGATGCATTGGAAATCAGTTCGCGGAGAAATATCTCCTTGTTGGAATACAGGGAATGAATCATCAGGCCCAGTAACTGCCTGACCTCGGTCTGGAATTCCAGTGTTTCTTTCTGTGTTTCTGTCGTCATGATTCAGGACTCATCTCTAGATAATTAACAAGCGCTGCCGCGGCCTATCGTTGATAACCGTCAACTAATGTGGGGATGCCGGCCGGCAATTTCAACACCTTCATGTTCGAGCAACCAGCGTTTGATCGATACCAGTCGCCCTTGTTTGTTACCCGCAAAACCACCCAGGCCGTTGCCTGCCACGATTCGATGACAGGGCACCACGATGGGCACAGGATTCCTCCGGCAGGCATTCCCCACCGCCCTGGCGCCACTCCTCAGACAGGCCGCCAGATCACCGTAACTCATCGTTATTCCAGGTTTTATTGATCGCAACCTCTGCCAGACCCGATACTGAAAGGGTGTCCCTGACAGCTGCACTGCGACGTCCAGAGGCTGCCTGGGGCTGTCAAAGTAGGTCCTTAGCGAACACACCACTTCGCAGGCCTGTTCAGTGTCCGCCTCGATCAGGCTGTGCCGACCCGATAAAAATTCCAACCGGGTGACGGCCTCACCCTGCAGCTGGATACCCAGCCTCCCGACAGGTG
>JBDNAP010000197.1:0-4265 GCA_039768325.1 Thiogranum sp. | reverse complement strand
CCAGCCCAGGGCCTGCGCCGGATTTCCGGGGGATCGTCCCATCACCACGATGGCGTGCTCGTTCTGTTGCAATGTCGTCTCGTCGATCTTTACCGTGTCACCGTTGTCGCTGAACGCGTAGTCCGCCAGCGCCACCGACAGGTGTGCACGGAACTTGTTGTGCCAGCCGAACAACCAGACGCTGCGGTCATCGGGCAACCGTGAAAGGACATTGTCATAGCTGATGTCGACCTCGTCCTGATGCCCCGCCTGCCAGGCTTCGGCGAGCGCGCGGTAGGCGTCCTGCAGCGCCGCCGGCGCCGCCGCCGGTAACACGATCAGGATACGATCTGCACCGATGGCCTGGCTGACCGCCGGTGGTATCTCGTTGTGGTGCAGGCGCCGGAATACATCGAACTGCGCATCGACATCGATCTGCAGCGGCCGGGCGGGCAGGTCGAGCGTTATTTCCGTGCGCTTCTGATCAATTTCCAGCTCGCTTTGCCAGGCCTGCGGCTGCCCTTCCAGTTGCACCGCGACCGGCACCCGCAAGGCGTAGGCGTCACCACCCTGTTGCTGCTCAATCACCGCTGACAGGCGGTAGCCGTCTCCCACCGGACTGGCGCTGACCCGGGAAACGCTCAGCACCGGGGCACCACTGCGCTGCACCCATTGCGCAAAGAAGTCATCCAGCGGTCGCTGCGCGGCCTCGCTGAATACCTGCTGTACGGCGTCCCAGTCGGCAAGCCGGAAGCGGTACCGGGTGTACAGGGCGCGCAGGCCCTCGATAAAGGTTGCATCGCCGAGCTGACGGCGCAGCATGTGAAACAGCATGAGTGTCTTGCCATAGCCGACCGCCTCTGAGCTGGCGCTGTGGCGGGCGCGGAATGCCGTCAACGGCAGGTCCTGCTGCTGTCCCACGTAGTCGGTGTATTTCTGCAGCACAGTGCGCCGGTAGGCGACCGCCTGGCCGCGTTGTTCCTTGATCAGGTGATCGGCCAGATAACTGGTCAGGCCCTCGGCCCAGTTACCACTGTCATAGTCGATATAGACACTGTTGCCCCACCAGTTATGCAGGATTTCGTGGGGATAGGACGAGTGCAGGATAAACGGGAAGCGGATAACCCGGGGGCCAAGCAGGGTAAAGGAGGGCATACCGTAGCCGGTCTCCCAGAAGTTTTCCACCAGGGCGAACTTGGCGTAGGGGTAGGGCCCGATCAGATCGGCGTATAGACTGACATAGTCAGCGGTGGCGTCGAGATACTTCTGCGCCAGCGCCGGGTCCGCTTCGCGCAGGAACACCATGGCCTGCACAGCGTTGGCCGATTGCCGGTATTCGTTGAAGCGGCCCGCGATCAGATAGATCTCTTCCTGGGGTGAGACGCAACGCCAGTGTTCCTGCACCTGGCCGGAAAACGCCTCGCGTGTCACGCGCATCCCCTGGCTGACGCCGTACCAGTCCCCGGGCAGGCTGAGGTGGAGATCAAAGGTCATCAACACGCCATCGACCTGCGGGTACCATTGGCTCTGACCGGCAAGAAACACGCCCTGTTCGGCAATGGTGCCACGTGTGGTGCTGAAGCTGCGCGCATATTCCCCGCCGCGCTGTTGCAGGGCGTGCAATATTGTGCCCTCATAGCGCAAACTTAACCGCGTCTCCCCGGCTGGAAGTTGCACACGGTAACGCCGGGTTTTCAGCCCGCCCTGGTCGGTCTCGCCATTGAGTGCCGGGAACCGGCCGGCTGCAGCGGCGGGGAGTTCGGACAGTTGCGCACCCGGCGTGGTGGTTTCGACACTAAGCGATGCGTGCAGGGTGAACTCCAGCGAGGCGGGTGTAGCACCGGACCAGGACAGGGTGTCGCTGACCTCGAGGCTGTGCTGCCCGGGACTGACACGCACCTCGAGGTCATGATGCAGCTGAGCCGTTGCCATTGCCGGCAACCACAACAGGCACAACAGCCAGCGGTAAGGGAGGAGACCGCAATAACCTGTCCCGGCAATCGCGCCGCAGGGCGGCGCTCCGGCAGGGCGGGAATAAACATTTATAGTCATTTCATCCCATCGAGCCTTGTGCAACTGCAAGCTTATTGCAGCTCGAGTTCGACGTTCATTTCCTTGACGCCCGAGAACCAGCGTTCGCGGTGTATCTTGAGAGTCAGCCTGTCACCCGGTTTCTTGTCCCACATGATGAGGCGTAGCTCGGCGACACTGGCGACGGGCTCAGCGTCAATCGCCGCTATCACATCACCAGACTTTATGCCGTGCGCCGCACAGGGACTATCGCGCGAACAGGAGAGAATTTCCAGTGCGCCATTTTCGTCATTGATGGTCAATCCTATCTTGCCGGCTGGCGGCAAATGCTGCTGTTCCGGAAACAGCAGAAAGTCCGCCAGCTCGGGGTGCAGGTCGCCGCCGTCCCAGCTGTTCAGCACGATGGCTGTCTCTACCGGCTGGCGGCGTTCCAGCCGATGCGGGATACCGCTGCCATAGGCGAGATGGCCGCCACCGGCCAACACCACCAGGTGGTAGTCCGGGTGGGCCTCAAGATAGCGTGCGGCACGTTCCGCCATGCCTTCGTCCCAAAGCAGCTGCACATCGAGAAACCTGTCGAAGCTCTGATCATCCCGGTGAGGGTGCTGGTCGAAAACATCCCTGAGTCGTGCCTCATAGGCCGCATCGGAGCGATCGATATCGTCCGGAATGGCGGCCCGCTGCGCTTCACTGAGACCCTCGATACCGACCTGGCCGGCTCTTTTGGTAAGCTCAGCCGGCAGGTTGAGGGCGATCACCGGCAGTTGATGCTCGCGTGCAAACCGTAATATCGGCGCATAAAGGCGGAAATCGAAACGCCATCGCTGGTAGTACTCGCTGTCACGCAACAGTTCCCGTTCACTCAGCTTTCCGGCGATATAGTCGTCGAGATAGCGCTGGAACGGTTGCTGGAATACTTCCATGCCGATGGCAAGGCGGGGATGTATGGCGTGCAGCTGACGGATGATTTCCAGTTGTGTCAGATGGTGTTCGTAGCGGTTGTGAATTTCACCAACGAAGACAACACGCTTGTCAGCCAGTGCGGGAATGATGCTTGCGAGGTCAAAGGCCTCGTTAAGATTCAGCGCCGGTGTCGCATCGACCGCTGCCGGTGCGGACCCGGAGCCGGTGTGGTGCTTGAGGGGCTTGGCCGTCACCGGTCTGGGTGCGGAGTTAGAGCTACAGGCTGTGACAGTGAAAATTATCAGCGACAGAAGCGCGTAGCAGAGCCCTGTAACCCCACCGCAACGCATAAACACACCGTTATTGTTTGCCAAGCGATACATCGTAGCAAGTAGGCCTCATCGATAGTGAAAGTGTGGCCATCATACTACAAGGCGTTTACCCAACGCTGTGCCGCAGCGTCGCTTACGATGGCTGATAAAACCCGCAGCTGTTACATACATAGACTGATGTTTACATCTTGCAATTCGGCTTCCCTTACCAACTGGATCAGTGTACCTTGGTACATAGAAGTACTGTACCTTCAGACAGATAGCCAACGCCGGATTACTCTGTACATAAACTGCAATAACCCTCTAAAAATAAGGACATACTGTTAAATTCCGATCGTGGACTTGAGCGGTGATTGGGACTAGACTCTAAATGATCGTTTGTGGAATTTACGTAGTTGCAGGCGACGCGTTCTTAATGACAGTAGCTGATGATCTATAGCCAACCCGGTTTAAAACAAGGTTCAAAACAAACAGTCCAGATGCATGGGGGTGCATAGGGTGGAGACGAAAAACACAATCAACCTCCAATCCGTGGTTGATACCCACGAACAACCATTCGTCATTATCGATCGCGAATTCACGATTGTCGCGGTCAACCGGGCCTACGAACAGGCCTATGGCTCGACACGCGAAAATATGGTCGGCCAGCACTGCTACCAGATCAGTCATAAAAACGACAAGCCCTGTTTCGAACTCGGTGAGGATTGCCCGCATCAGGCGGTCTACCAGACCGGTAAAAGCTGTTCCTGCCTGCACATTCACTACGACCCCGACGGCTGTGCCCATCAAGTGCGTATCAATGCCTACCCGCTCATGGACAGTGCCGGAGAGCTGTATCTGGGAGAAGCGGTTCAGGACCTGTCGGAGCCCGGTAGACGCGCCAAGGAGCGGATCCGCATGGTGGGTCGATCCGCCATCTTCCAGCGCATGCTGGAGCAGCTCAAGCTGGCCGCTGCCGCTGACGCGCCGATATTGCTGCAAGGTGAAACCGGTACCGGCAAGGATCTCGCCGCCAACTTT
>JBDNAP010000196.1:0-7957 GCA_039768325.1 Thiogranum sp. | reverse complement strand
GACCTGTCCTCCTCAATTGTGGCTCTGAGCCAAAGGTTTCCAACCCCAGCTTAACCCACGCTGCTTGAGGTTGGGCAGGTCAAAACATTATGTCTAGGGTCCCACACTTCGGGGTACGGTGACAGCCCGCTGTGAATTTCGCAATTGGTGTTTCTACAAAAGCATGGCTTTCCCGATCAGCAGACCAGGGTGGGTGTCAAACAATGCAAAAACGATTTAAACAGGGTGCTGGCGCAGGCACAATAATTGAGTATGATTACGGTTATGACAAGGCAAGAGTCCATGTCGGAAAATTCCACTCCATCGGCCGAACCACTCCATAGCCTCAGAAGCGGCTATCTGTTCGTCGCAACACTGGTCTGCATTTTATTGATCAGCGGCGCCATAGTCGCCAACTGGTATGCCCGGGATGTTTCGCGCGATAACGCCGAGGCGCTTGAACTCAGAAACGATGTAACAGAAAGCATCGGTGCAATCCGCAGCAGGATCTGGAAGGCCGACAATGCGCTGAATGCCGCCCTGATTTTCCCCCGGGCCAAGTACAAATATAATATTGTCACCAACCTGGACCTGGCCAAGGATGAGTTGGCTTTACTGGCCGCCAATCCCGCCATCGAACCGGCCGGTCTTTCCGAAAAGGTGCAGTTGCTCAGGGAAACCCTTTCGCTGCTGACGGAAAAAGTCCAATTCCTGATGGTCCAGCGCCAGGACCCCAACTGGACTTATCCGCTGCTGCCGTTTATCAACCAGAAACTTCTGGAACCCCACAACAGGTTTGAAAGCGCCGCGTCGCGGGCATTAAAGGAGATCGCCGGGAATGACGGCAGACCCTATGCGTCGCCCCTGTATGGCGAGTTCGACCAGTTGCGTGATCTGTGGCGCAGCAAGGTCCTCAATTTCAGGGCGGTGGTCATTCGTTTTGCCGGGCTGAACAATATCGATGTGACACCGCAGGAACAGAATATCTCCGATCTGCACCAGAAAATCACTGAAAGGCTGGCGGCGTTGCAAAAGAAAAAGGCGCAGGATGAGCTGGGGACAGAATCCGCGGCCGCCCTGGAAGAGATGCAGGACGCTTCAGAGAGCTGGCAGGCAAACTGGGCTATCGCTACAGAACTGCGTTCTTCCAGTATCTGGCGTGCCGATATCCAGTATATGGAGACGGATATCAACCGCTATCAGCAACAGGTATTCAACGCGCTGGCGGCCATCGAAAGAACTATCACGACCTGGTCGGCAAAAAATATCGACGCGGTGCAGCAGGCGGCCAACCAGATCAGCAATGTGTTGTGGGGACTTGCCGGTGTTGCGCTGGCGTTCGTGATCCTGGTCTATCTCATGATCGACCGTTCGATATTGCGGCCTATTGCCGGTATCGCTGAAGCCCTGTCCACGCGCGGCGAAGAATCCCTCGCCGGCCTGGAAAACCGCAGCAGCCGGGAGATACACCGTTTGATCGCGGCTTTCAATGTTATGCGCCATCAGGTCCATCAGCGGCAGATGGCGCTGGAGCACCAGACCCTGCACGATGCCCTCACCGGTTTACCGAACCGGGTGTTACTGCAGGACCGCCTGGAACAATCCATCCAGATCATGAAACGCAATAACGGTTCGATGTCCCTGTTGCTGCTCGACCTGGACCGCTTCAAGGAAGTCAATGACGCCCTGGGACACCAGGTCGGTGATGAACTGCTGCAACAGGTTGGCCAGCGACTGGAAGCGCTGCTGCGCGACTCCGATACCGTGGCACGTCTCGGTGGTGACGAATTCGCCATCGTTGCACCCGATACCGATAACCGGCAGGCCGCACTGTTCTCGCAGAAGATTGCCCGGGCCATCAAGGATGTGTTCCAGGTTGGGCAACAGAATCTCTATGTGGGGGTCAGCATCGGTGTCGCCGTCTACCCTCAGCACGGCACGGATGCCGGTACCCTCATCCGGCATGCCGATATCGCCATGTACAACGCCAAGCGCAACAACCTGGACTACCGCGTGTATGAAGTGGCACGCGATAAGCGACGCGTGGATAAACTCGCGCTGGTGGGTGATCTGCACGAGGAGTTGGAAAACACCAAACACCTGCAATTGTACTACCAGCCGCAGATTGATCTGAGCAGCCATGAGATGGTGGCCGTCGAAGCGCTGTTGCGATGGTCGCACCCCCAGCGGGGGGCCATCTCGCCGGAACAGATCATCAAGATGGCGGAACACACCGGTCTGATCGCACCGCTCACCCAGTGGGTCATAGATACCACCCTGTCGGAAACCAGACACCTGCGACAAGCGGGCAAACGTTTCGGTATGGCTGTCAACCTGTCCGCCTGGAACCTGCAGGATCCCGAGTTGCCGGCCGCCGTGGCCGGGAGCCTGGAAAAATATGCTGTGCCTGCGGGACAACTGACGCTCGAGATCACCGAAAGCGCCATGATGAGCGACCCGGTACGGGCGCGGAAGGTACTCATGCAACTGAGTGGCATGGGGGTCAATATCGCCATTGATGACTTCGGAACGGGCTTTTCGTCACTGGGCTATCTCAAGATGCTGCCGGTCAATGACCTTAAGATCGACAAGTCATTCGTGATCAGTATGGGAGAAGACGAGAACGATGCCATCATCGTGCACTCCACCATCGAGCTGGCGCACAACCTGGGACTCAACGTTATCGCCGAGGGTGTTGAAAACCAGCGAACCCTGTCACAATTGCAGCAGCAGAAATGTGACATGGCGCAGGGCTTTCATATCGCCGCACCGCTGCCCGGAGACGCCTTGCAGCAGTGGCTGCAGGACCGGCAACTGCAGATTGCCCACTAACGGTGATGGCGGTCCTGGCGGTCTGTTGCGGCATGTAACAGACGCACCCGCAAGCGGCGAAAATCGCTCTCGTTCAGCCGGTCCGCCACCACGACAACGGATCTTGTGCTGAAGCGGCCGACCCGGAAACGCACGGCGACCAGACGATAACTGACCAATGCGGGTGTCAGCAGCTGTGCCGGACACCATTCCCCGCCGTGGCAGCGAAGCCGCCAACCCCGCACAGCATCCCAGCGCAATGCCTGCACGGCGCGCCGCAGTAACGGTTTGACGTGGAGACGATAGAGAAACACGAAGTGCCCGCCGAGCGCGCCGAGCAGCGCCAGGCGAGCCGGCCAGGAGAGTGGTACCCACAACCACACCAGCGCGGTCAATGCGTATACCGACACCAGGGCGAGCAGCAGAATGCGTGAAGGCTGCAATTCAGCCAGTAGCGGCTGATCGAATTTTGTCAACGAGTTGTGCGACATCCTTGTCGGTTGGCCTTATCCTTCCCATCAACCATTCCAGTAAAACGGCGTCCGGGTAATCCAGTATGCGGTCAAGCAGCTGCTGGCCCGTTTCGTCCAGATCCTGGTAGCCGCTGTCCAGGAAATCCCTCAACAGCAAATCCAGTTCCAGCATGCCGCGCCGGCACTTCCATCGCATGCGTGCCAGCTCGCTCACAGCGAACGTTTTACCATTAATTCCTTGATGTGTCCGATGGCGCGGGTCGGGTTCAGACCCTTGGGGCAGACTTCGACACAGTTCATGATGGTGTGACAGCGAAACAGGCGGAACGGCCCTTCCAGGCTGTTGAGACGTTCTTCGGTCGCCTGATCGCGCGTGTCGGCCAGAAAACGCCAGGATTGCAGCAGCGCGGCCGGCCCCAGGAACTTGTCCGGGTTCCACCAGAATGACGGGCATGATGTTGAACAGCAGGCGCACAGAATGCATTCATACAAGCCATCGAGCTTTTCCCGGTCCTGCGGTGTCTGCAGGCGTTCGACCTCGGGACAGGGTTCGTCGTTGATGAGATACGGCTTGGCGTTGCGGTATTGCTGATAGAACTGGTCGAGATCGACCACCAGGTCGCGGATCACCGGCAGGCCGGGTAATGGCCGGATTTCCACTGGATGGCTGAGTTCGGACAGGTGGGTAACGCAAGCCAGTCCGTTGCGGCCGTTGATATTCATACCGTCCGAGCCACACACGCCTTCCTGGCAGGAGCGGCGGAAGCTCAGGCTTTCATCCTGCGCTTTGATCAGCAGCAGCGCATCCAGCAGCATCATGCCCGGCTCGATCTGATCGTCCGGTACTTCATAGTCCTGCATGTAGGGACGGCTGTCCTGATCCGGGTCGTATCGGTAGATTGAGAATTTCATAACCAGGCCCTGCCCTAGTAAGTCCGTTTCCTGGGTGGAAAAGTTTCCACCGTTAACGGCTTCATGCGTACCGGTTTGTAGTCCATCTTGTCGCCGTCCAGACTGAACAGGCTATGGCGCAACCACTGCTGATCATCGCGATCCGGGTAGTCTATACGCGAGTGCGCACCGCGGCTCTCTTTGCGCGCCAGCGCAGAGGTGACTGTCGCGACCCCGATATCCATGAGGTTTTCCAGTTCCATGGCCTCGATGCGGGCGGTATTGAAGACCTGGCTGTGGTCATCGATGTACGCATCCTGCAGGCGTTCACGCAGTTCGAGTACTTTGCCCAGACCTTCCTGCAGTACGTCCTCGTTACGGAATACGCTGCAATGGTCCTCCATCGTTTTGGCCAGTTCCTGGCGCAAGCGGGATACCGATTCCCCCTTACCCTGCCTGTTCCAGCGTGCCAGGCGTTGCATGGCCGGTTCAGCGGCATCATCCGGAATCTGCTGGTGATAGCGATTCTCTTTGAGATTTTCTATAACGTGGTTGGCCGCGGCACGGCCGAACACCAGGATGTCCAGCAGCGAGTTGCCACCCAGCCGGTTGGCGCCGTGTACGGAAACACAGGCGCATTCGCCCACGGCATACAAGCCCGGCACCGGTTCTTCGGCGCCCTGCTGGTACGGCACCACCACCTGACCATTGCGGTCGGTCGGGATGCCACCCATGGTGTAATGCAGGGTCGGATACACGGGGACGGGTGTTTCCGCGGGATCGATGTGCAGGAAGGTCATTACCGTATCGCGAATACCCGGCAGCCGCTTCTTGACGATGTCGGCGCCCAGATGATCGAGCTTCAGCAATACATAGTCCTTGTTGGGCCCGGCTCCACGCCCTTCGCGTATCTCTGTGGCGATGGAGCGGCTGACGACGTCGCGGCTGGCAAGATCTTTGGCGTTCGGCGCATAGCGTTCCATGAAGCGTTCGCCATCACCGTTTAGCAGGTAAGCTCCCTCGCCGCGCGCACCTTCGGTGATCAACATGCCTTTGCCGGCAATGCCGGTGGGATGGAACTGGAAAAACTCCATATCCTGTAACGGTATGCCGGTGCGCAGCGCCATTGCCATACCGTCACCGGTATTCACCAGCGCATTGGTATTGGTGCGGAACAGTTGCCCCACGCCGCCGGTTGCCAGGATGGTCGTTTTGGCCTCGATCAGGATCGGTTTGCCGCCGGCAATATCAATCGCCAGCGCGCCGAGAAAGTAACCGTCCTGGTTGCGGATCAGATCGACGGCGAAATACTCGTCGAAGAAATGGGTTTTGGCGCGAATATTCTGCTGGTACAGTGAGTGCAGGATGGCGTGGCCGGTGCGATCGGCCGCCGCGCAGGTGCGCACCGCCTGATCACCGCCGAAATCGCGGCTCTGGCCGCCAAACGCACGCTGGTAGATCCTGCCTGTATCCAGGCGTGAAAACGGTACCCCGAAATGCTCCAGCTCATACACCACCCGGGGCGCTGCCCGGCACATGTATTCGATGGCATCCTGGTCGCCCAGGTAGTCACTGCCCTTGACGGTATCGAACATGTGCCAGTGCCAGTTGTCCGGCAGCACGTTAGCCAGCGCCGCGTTCACCCCGCCCTGGGCGGCGACGGTATGGGAGCGGGTCGGAAAGACCTTGGAGACAACCGCGACACGGGCCTCAGCCTGGGCCAGCTGCAGCGCCGCGCGCAAACCGCCGCCACCGGCACCAATGATCAGGGTATCGAAACTGCGCTTTGCTATATTCATGTTCTACCCGATGGACGCCAGGGTCAGTGCCCGCATTATCCACAGCAGGCTGGCCAGCAATACCAGCGCGGTCGCCGCCATCAGCAGCAAGCGTAACCAGACGGCGTGTATATAGTCGATCAATACATCACGAATTCCCACCCAGACGTGCAGCAGGGTCGCCAGTGCAAACAGGGTGGTCGCAACCCCCATCACCGGCGCTCCCAGCCAGGACCGCCATTCGCTGTAGCTAAAGCTATCGTGAAGGGCGCCGTAGGAAATTACCGAGACCAGGTAAATGGCCAGGTAAATCGCCGTGAATCGCTGCAGCAACCAGGCGCGCAGGCCTTGTGCAGCGCGGCTCACAGCAGACTCACCACGTACCAGGCGGTTGCCAGGACAGCGCCCAGGTTCACCAGCCAGGCGCTGTTCCTTGCCGCGGTTTTATCCAGGCCGATCTGGACATCCAGCAGCAGGTGGCGAATACCCGCCAGCAGGTGGTGGCTTAAGGACCACATCAGCAGCACAGACAGCAGCACGACGGGGGTTGATTGCAGATGCTGCCGGGCTTGCTGGAACCCCTCTGCGTTCTCCAGCGACAGGCCAAACAACCAGGCCAGCAGCGGAACACAGAGGAACATCAGGACACCGGAGATACGGTGACCGATGGAGGCTAAGCCGCCGGGTGGCAGTTTGATGAGAAGCAGGTTCAGAAATTTTGGCGCTGGTTTTTGTCTGGCCATCGGCTGCAACGTGCCCCGGGAAGTCTGAGCGTTTATACCATCTGTGCAGATAATCTGCCAGTGTTTAGGTGGCTGACACCCAGCGCAAGATTGTCTACTATTCAAAGCAGGTTTTTGGGAAACAGCATTATGATCACTGACTGGAAAGACTTTCTGTTGGCCGCCGGCGCCGAATTCAACAATGCGGGTGTGGTTCATTACGGAAATTTACGACACGAGCTGAGTGTCGCTATTACCGGCAACGTCTTTGCGGACCTTTCTCACTACGGCCTGATCTCGGTACACGGCGACGATGCAGAAACCTTCCTGCAAGGCCAGTTGACCAATGACATACGCCAGGTGGACGACCGGCACAGCCAGTTCAGCGGCATCTGCAATCCCAAGGGACGCCTGCTCGCCAGTTTCCGCGTTTTTCGTCGCGGCGACAGCTATTACCTGTGCCTGCCCATGGATATGACCGAGTTCGCCATCAACCGCCTGCGCATGTTTGTACTGCGGTCCAATGTGACGCTGGAGGAAGCCAGCGACACCTTCGTACACCTGGGCATATCCGGCAGCGAGGCTGAACAGGATCTGCAGAAATTCGTCGCCACCTTACCGGACAACATACACGAGGTGACGCAGGATAAAGACCAGGCCATACTCCGTGTGCCGGGTATTCATCCCAGTTTCGAAATCTTCACCACTGTCGAGCAGGCCAGCCAGCTGTGGAACAATCTCAATGTGCAAAGTGCGCCGATTGGTTCGGTGGCCTGGCAGTTTCTCGACATACAGGCCGGCATCCCGATGATTTCTCCCGACACCCGCGAAGCCTTTGTGCCGCAGATGACCAACCTCCAGTTGATCGATGGCGTCAGTTTCACCAAGGGCTGTTATACCGGGCAGGAAATCGTCGCCCGTATGCAGTACCTGGGCAAACTGAAGCGGCGCATGTACCGCGCCAGGGTCGATAGCGAGTCGGAACCCCACGCCGGCGACGAGGTGTACACCGGCGATGATAAACGCCAGAGCGTCGGTAAACTGGTATCCGCCGCGCCGCATCCGGATGGCGGCTACGTGATGCTCGCGGTGCTGCAGATATCCAGCGCTGAAAACAAGTCCGAACTGCGGCTGGGATCCGCTGACGGCGCCGTCATGAAGCTGGAGCATCTGCCCTACCCCTTTGCCAGCGAGTCGTAACCGCGCCGCTCTGCGGCGCGACTGTCGTGGCCTGTGCCTCATCTGATTTCGTCATCCGGGCGTGAAATGGCACTTTCTCAAGCCGAATTCAGACCCGTTATCG
>JBDNAP010000028.1:0-6319 GCA_039768325.1 Thiogranum sp. | reverse complement strand
GTCGAGACCAAGATAGCCGAATTGCAGCGAACCACCCTGTTGGACATGCAGCAGCACGCCGGCCAGCAGCAATACGCCGGACAGTATCTGCATCATCAGGTAGCGGAAGCCGGCGGCCAGTGCGCGTTCGCTGCGCCGTGCCCAGATGAGAAACACCGAGCTGACTGCGAGCAGTTCCCAGAATATGAACAAGCTGATGAGGTCACCGGCGAACACGGCGCCGAGCGCGCTGCCGGCATAGCACAGGCCGGCCACATGCTGCAGTGTGTCCCGCAGGTGCAGGGAGAAAATGATGGCAAGCAAGGCGCCGATATGGAACAGATAGCCGAACAGCAGGCTCAGTCTGTCGACGCGGAACGGCATCAGCCCGTAACCGAGAAATCGGGTCTGCAGCTCGACGCCGGGCTCGATGCCGAGCAGCTGTAACCCGCCCAGCAGCGGTGCAGCAAGCAGGATAAGCATGCGAATTCTGCCCCGCGTGAGGCCGGCCAGCAGGGCGGCGACATAAAAGGGCACAAAGGGCGGTAATTCGGCAGGCCACATCACCGCTGATTCCCCTTGTCATAGTACTCTTCGGGACGCTTGACCAGCCTGCGCATCAGTCTCGCGAGGAGAACCAGCAACACGCAACCGACAAAACCGAAACCGGCATAGAATCCCCACCAGCTGTCCCACGGATGCGCGCTGTGGCGGTGATAGAGGACGTCGATTATCAGCAAGGCGGCACAACAGCTGTACAGGACATATAACACACGGCGCAGGCTGCTGCTGTTATCCATCGCGGCCTCCGGGTGTGAGCAGCCGGGCGATCGCATACAGCGCATCGGCATAAAAAAACAGTCCCAAGCAGCCCAGCGCAGTCAGACCGATAGCGACCAGGCAGGCCGGCGGTGCTTCCACGATTCCCTCAACCGTGTCTGCCTGCGGTGGGTAGAAGAAGCCGCGTAGCGGGATCGTCAGCAGATACAGCGCGCTCAACAGCGAACTCACCATGAGCACGGCGAGCAGAGCCTGCTGTCCGGCTTCAAGGGTCGCCAGCATCAGAAACCATTTGCTCCAGACGCCACCCGCCGGAGGCAGGCCGATGATACTGAGGCTGCCGATGAGGAAGGCGGACATGGTGAAGGGCATGTTCCTGCCCAGACCGTGCATCTGGCTGATTGCCGTTTTCTGGGTGGCGACGAATATAGCGCCGGCGCAGAAGAACAGGGTGATTTTGCCAAAGGCATGCATGACCATGTGCAGAGTGCCGCCGATGATGCCCGAGCTGGTGGCCAGGAAGGTGCCGAGGACGATGTAACCCAGCTGGCTGATGGTCGAATAGGCGAGGCGTGCTTTCAGATTGTCCTTGCTCAGGGCTACCAGGGAGGCGAGCAGGATGGTGGCGGCGGCGACATAAAGCAGCCATTGTGTGGTCTGCAACTCCGCCACCAGGTCGATGCCAAACACATAGAGGGTGACCTTGAGGAGGAAAAACACGCCGCCCTTGACCACGGCCACAGCGTGCAGCAGGGCGCTTACCGGTGTCGGTGCCACCATGGCCGCCGGTAACCAGCGGTGCAGGGGCATGAGCGCTGCTTTACTGATGCCGAAGGCATACAGCGCAAACAGAATACCGAGCAGGGCAGGTGATGCCGTACCGCGCAGACTGCCGCCTGCGACAAAGTCCAGCGTGCCGGCGAGTTGCCAGGTCCAGATCAGGGCGAAGAGAAGAAAACCGATCGAGGGTGCAAGCAGCAGCCCGAGGTAAAGGCGACCGCTGCGCTTTGCCTCTTCTGATCCACTATGTGTTACCAGTGGGTAGGTGCTGAGCGTGAGAACTTCATAGAAGACAAGCAGGGTCAGCAGATTGCCGGCCAGCGCCATACCCATGGCTGCCCACAACGACAGCGCGAAGCAGGTGTAAAAGCGGGTGAGGTTCGTCTCCCGGCGGGCGCGCATGTAACCGATGGAATACACCGAGGTCACGATCCACAGCAGGCTGGCGAGCAGCGCAAACAGCAGGCCGAGGGGTTCCAGCGCCAGCTGCAGAGACAAACCCGGGAATAATTCGGCCATCATCAGGCCGGGGCGTGCACCTTCGTAAACGGCAGGCGCCAGGCTGGCGACCGACGCGAACAGCAGAGTCGCGGTGAATATGGTCAGGGCTTCGCGCACAGCCGGGCGACGCCCGTTGAGTGCGATCAGCGCGGCGCCGGCCAGCGGTGTCCAGAAGGCCAGTTGCAGAGCGATTGTTGCGCTCATCCACTGACTCCCAGCAGTTGCCGTGCCGCCCGTGAGGCTACGCCAACGGTCAGGCTGGTGTCGATGCCGAAATACAGATTGGCGATGATCAAGGCCCAGGTCGGCAGCAGCATCGAGCGCGGTGCCTCCCTGATTTCGCCGCTATGCACTGGCGATGGGGGTTGGAAATAGGCCGCTTCGACCACCCGCCAGACATACACCAGGGCCAGCAACGAGGCCGCCAGTACTGCCACGGCGAGCGGCCACCAGCCCCGTTCCAGGGCGCCCACAATGAGATACCATTTGCTGATGAAGCCGACGGTCAGCGGTACTCCGATGAGGCTCAGACCGCCGATCACAAATGCCGCCATTGTCCAGGGCATGCGGCGCCCGAGGCCACGCATCTGTTCCATGTTTGCCATGCCGAGGCGGTAGACTACGCAGCCCAGCGCCAGGAACAGGGCACCTTTCATCAGGGCGTGGTTGAACAGGTGCAGAATGGCAGCGGTAAGTCCGGTCACCGAGGTGAAGCTGATACCCAGAATCATGTAGCCGATCTGCGCAATACTGGAGTAGGCGAGCAGGCGCTTGATATCGTCCTGGAAGATCGCCGCTGTCGAGCCTGCAAATATCGCCGCCAGCGCCAGCGCCATGAAGATGAAACTGAGCGGCATGCTGTTGAATGCGAAGCTGGCGCCGAAGATGGTAAACATGAATCGCAACAGTACATAGAAGGCCACCTTGGTCGTGGTCGCGGCGATGAAGGCACTCACCGCAGAAGGGGCATAGGCGTAGGCGTTCGGCAACCACAGGTGCAGGGGGACCAGTGCGATTTTTATGCTGATACCCACGGTAAGAAAAGCAAAAGCGGTCTCTACCGTGCGGGTTCCGGTCACCGCGGGTAAACGCTGGGACAGGTCCTGCATATTCAGCGTTCCGGTCATCATGTACAACAGGCCGATGCCGATCAGGATGAAAGTCGCACCGATGGTGCCCATGAAAAGATACTGGTAGGCTGCCGTCAGCGCGCGCCGCTGTTCGCTGAGGGCGATGAGCGTGTAGGAGGACAGCGCGGAGATTTCCATGAATACAAACAGATTGAAGACGTCGCCGGTGATGGTAATGCCCAGCAGGCCGGCCAGGCACAGCATATAGGCCGTATAAAAGAGGGGAATGTGCGTAGAGTGTATTTCTCTGGCCACGCTGCGCTGCGCGAACAGCAATACCACGCTGCTGATGGCTGTGACTATCAGCAGTACGAAGGCGTTGACGGCATCGATGCGGTATTCAATGCCCCAGGGTGCCGGCCAGCCACCCAGATCGTAGGAAATAACCCCTTGCTGCAGGGTCTGATCGAGCAACAATGCGGCAATGAGGAACGCCGCCCAGCTTGCCGCCAGGCTCACAGCCCAGACGAAGCGCCGGTGCTGGGTAAGCAGGCAAAGTGGCGCGGTCAGCAAGGGGATGACGACCTGTAATATGGGCAGATGCTGACTGATCAAAAGGACTGGTCTTGCTCGTGGATCTCGTCCTCTTCCACACTGCGGTAGGCCTCGTTGATCCGCACCACCAGCGCCAGGGCGAGGGCTGTGGTGGCGACCCCGACCACGATGGCGGTGAGTATCAGGACGTGCGGAAGCGGGTTGGAATACAGTGAGACACCTTGGGTAACAATGGGCGCGGTTCCGCCCTCGACCTTGCCCATGCTGATGAACAGGATGAACACCGATGCCTGAAAGATGTTGAGCCCGACAATCTTTTTCACCAGGTTGCCTTGTGCGATGACTACATAGAGACCGGCCATCATCAGGCAAATGACAATCCAGTAGTTGTAGTGTCCGATCAGGACGTTCACCGTCGCACCCCGCGTTCGGCAAACGCAAAGAATATGATCACCATGACTGCGGAGACTGTCATGCCGATACTGAGTTCGGTCAGAAATATGCCCAGGTGCTGTCCTTCCAGACGTTCCTGAGCCAGCACGTCGAAGTCGAGGAAATTGGCGCCGGCAAACAACGAGGCCAGCCCGACGCCGACGTAGAGCAGCATGCCGAGTGACGCCAGTACCCTCAACACCCTTTCTGTTGCGACCGCACGTGCCAGACCGATACCGAACACCAGTGCATACAGGATGAATGCCGCGGCAAAGATTACACCGGCCTGGAAGCCGCCGCCGGGGCCGGTTTCACCGTGGAACTGCACATACAGGGCAAACATCAGGATCGGCGGGATCAGCATTTTCGCCGCGACGCGTAGAACCAGATTGTGGGGCTGGATTATCGGACGCATTCAGGACTTCCCCCTGCGCTTCCGGTAACCGAGCAGGGCGAGTACGCCGATGCCGGCCGTGAAGATCACCGTTACCTCGCCCAGTGTGTCATAGCCGCGGTAGCTGGCCAGCACCGCAGTGACCAGATTTGGCACGCCGACTTCCTCCGCGCTGGCCTCGATGTAATGCCGGGCAACGTGGCTATGCTGCGGGGCGGAGGAGTCGCTGAAATACGGCATGTCGAACGTACCGTACACCAGCGCTGCGCCGATGGTGGTGACCACCAGCAGCGGAATAACGGTCCGCTTGCGGCGTACCTTTTCCCGCCGTACCGTGAGCGCCAGCGTACTGAGCATCAGGAAGGTGGCTATACCGGCGCCGACCGCCGCTTCCGTGAAGGCGACATCCACCGCGTCCAGGGTGACGAACAGGGAGGCGGCGAGAAAACTGTAGATCCCGAACAACATCACGACGGCGAACAGGTTACGCAGTCGGATTACAGTCAGTACGGTGATGGTCAGGAATCCGAGCAGGATGATGTCGATCAGGATTTCGATTACGGTTCTCCCTGAGGGTCGGGTATGGGATGCTGTTTGCCCTGCAGCGCCGCCTTGGCGATGGCGTGGGTGGCGGTGGGCGAAGTGAGTAACAGGAAGGCCAGGATCAGGATGAGTTTTAACAGGACTGCACTCCAGCCGGCCTGAAACATCAGACCCACCAGTATAAGGCCCGCGCACAGGGTGTCAGTGACTCCGGTTGCATGCATGCGTGTGAAAAAATCGGGAAACCTGAGGATGCCGACGCCACCGCTGATGCCAAAGAAAGAGCCTGTCAGCAGGCAGACCCAGCTGATCAGATCGAGCCAGTCATTCATCGGCGGGACTCTTCTTGGACACGCCCGGGGGCACGGTGATGGAGCGGAAACGTCCGAACTCGAAAAAACGCAGCACGGCGACCAGGCTGATGAAGTTGATCAGGGCGTAAACGAGCGCAATATCCAGAAAATCCGGTCGGCCGGTCAGAAATCCCAGTACCGAGATGAACAGCACAGTCTTGGTGCCGAACATGTTTACGGCCAGCACGCGGTCGTACAAAGTCGGCCCTGCCAGTGCCCGCAGCAGGGCAAGGGCCATTACTACCAGGATAGACAAACAAGCCGCGATGAACATCAGTATGCGTCCACTAGTGTAGCGCGGCAATATCGATGACGGAGTACACTAGCTTTCCAGTTGCCCTTCGAGCTCGGTGACGCGGCGATCCATCTCTCCCCGCTGAAGCATCTCGGCATCCTTGCGTGTCAGGGCATGGACCAGCATATACTCGCCCTCGATATTCAGGGTGACGGTGCCGGGAGTCAGGGTGATGGAGTTCGCGTAGATCACCTTGCCGAGCGCGCTTTTCTGGCTCGACTTGATCCGTACCACGGTCGGACTGATGGTTCGACCCGGCGCCCAGATTCGGCGTGTGACATCGAGGTTGGAACGTATGATCTGCCGGCTTAGCCAGCCCCAGAACAGCGGCAGTCGCGGCGTCAGGTGGATCGGCTGGGACTCGTGGTCGACCACATCCATGCTGGTCGAGATGACCACCACCAGAAATGCGGATGCAATACCCAGGGCCAGATTCAAGGTGCCAAAGTCCGGGGAAATCATCAACCAGAACACGATCAGGCTGGCTGTCATGCTGAGTGTGTGCACTGTAAACGCCCTCCTCGTTGAAGCGACTTAGCGACTTTCTGCAGCGGGTCGGCGGTCGCCCCCGCAAGTCACCGCGTTGTGCCCCCAGACACTGGGCGCTGGCTCCCGGAGTGTGGCGCCAAAGGGGTGT
>JBDNAP010000195.1:0-3710 GCA_039768325.1 Thiogranum sp. | reverse complement strand
TGCGCCTGGCTTTTGTAAACGTCGGTGCAAACCAGATTGAAATCTGTTCACTTAATGCATGCTGTTGCATCAGTAGTTCTCCAAGTCACGCGCTTGTATGACATTCTGCAGCTGTTCGAACCGGGATTCAGAGAATTGCTTCACATTCGCGGACCGCCGACTGAGACCAGCGTCACCAATTTGTTATATAGGGTGCAATCGCTGCGTTCAGCCCGTGCACAGATCATAATCGGATACATAAAATGCCTTGTGATACAGGTGCCAGGATGAAATCATGGAAGACGCTCTTGGTTCCCGGGAACGGTGGAGTTACTTATCAGCCTGCTGTCGCTGAGCGCTATCGAAACGCCGCCCTGATAACCATTCGTCTAGTGGTTGGATGAAGGGCTGCTGACCATTGTCCAGAAACCAGGAATCAACAGCGTATCGTTCACCTGTGCGTCGATCGCGAATCACAGCCGACCAGTGCAGATCAAGAATCCAGGGGGACCGCAGCTTGCGATCCTCCACATCGTGCCACTGTATCAGGCCATCCTGACTCAACAGTTGCAGATAGGTGGTGGTGTTCTTCGATTCGGAGATACAGTCAAGTTGGCCAGGCAGGCCGGCACCGGCTACATTCTTAGCCAGATCACGCCAGGTTCCGGTGATTTTACCAACCTGTGATTCAAGCAGAGCAATGGCCCGACGGATATGTTCACGTTCATCGGCTGGAGATTCTGTCGGCGGGAAAAGAGATACTACCTGGCGCCACTGATCCTCACTGAGCGTTACTGTTTCTCCCTCGTCACAGTGATAGTCAGTGCAGCTGAAGAAAGGCGTTGGCGCACGTCCCCCAATTACCGTTATCGGGCACATGCAGGTAAAATAAGCGAGAGACAAAACTATCATGTTTGCTGTCTTCATTGTTTAAAAAATAGGGGAATTGGAGTTCAATTTCCAGTGTTAGAACTAACAGATTGAATGTTTTCGTATGAAAGACCGATTGATTCAATATTCTCTTCTGATGAGACTCAACAGGCCTATCGGTATATACCTGCTGTTGTGGCCAACACTCTGGGCCTTATGGATTGCCGGTGAGGGGCATGCTGATCTACTGGTGATTTTTGTCTTTATCAGTGGCGTCGTGCTCATGCGATCTGCGGGGTGCGTGATCAATGACTATGCTGACAGAGAGTTTGATCCGCACGTTGAACGGTCCAGGGATCGTCCGATTGCTGCCGGGCGGGTAAAACCGAAAGAGGCCATGGCCTTGTTTGTGGTTTTGTGTCTTGGCGCATTCAGCCTCGTGTTGTTGATGAACGAACTGACGATCTGGTTGTCGCTGGTGGGTGTGGTACTGGCGGCAAGCTATCCGTTTATGAAGCGTTTTACCCATCTGCCCCAGGTCTATCTGGGTGCGGCCTTCGGCTGGGCGGTGCCGATGGCATTTGCCGCGCAAACGGGCAGCGTTCCCAAGGTGGCCTGGCTGCTGTTTGTGGCGACAGTGTTATGGGCGACAGTTTACGACACGATGTACGGCATGGTAGATCGGGAAGACGATATCAAAATTGGCGTCAAGTCGACTGCGGTGCTGTTTGGCGAGGCTGACCGGACTATTATTGCCATCATACAGATACTGTTTGTAGGTGCGCTGCTGCTTATCGGTCAAGCTGCAGATCTCGGTGGTTATTATTACTTCGGAGTTTTACTGGCGGCGGCGTTATCGATATACCAGCAGTATTTGATACGCAATCGCGAACCGGAATGCTGCTTTAAGGCATTCCTGAATAACAACTGGCTGGGTGCTGCCGTATTTTCCGGCCTTGTGCTTCACTATCTGGTACAGTAGATGCGGCCTTGGATCGGCAGGTTTCTGATAGTAACGATCAGGCTGGCAGGAAGTCTATGGGATATGTGAGCGTTACTGCATCGACCTGCTTGGCGCCAAAATTAAACATCTTTATACGCTGTACCAGTTTACGCTCCAGAGCGGCATCCCCAAGTTCACTGGAGACAAGCTCGATTTTGGTGACCTTTCCTGATGGAGCAATGGTAAGACTCAGAACCAATTTACCTTGCAGTGTAGGGTCCTTGCGCAATGCTCGATTATAGAGGCTGTAAATCGCACTCTTGTTTCGATCAAATACAATCTGAATTTCCTCGATACTACGTGAAGCAGTTTTCCCTTTTTTACGCGTGCTGTTAGCTGAATTTGTGGAAATCGAGCTTTTAACTTTGGTTGCAGTCCGTGCAGCAAGTTGTGTTGAACCAGTGTCTCGGCTCATAGCGGCGGTTCTGATGCCCTGGCTGCCACTACCGATTTTTGATGTAATCAGCGCGCGTTCCGTCTTTCTGGCTGATGATCCATTGTTACTCAGGCGCTTCGCGCCTCGCAGTTCGTCAACAGATTGATCGCGCAGATCGGCAAGTGAGTCCTGCATTGCCAGCAAGCCGGCAGAGGACGCTTTTTTGCGTGCCTGCTCAATGGCATCAACCTTGGGTTTTTCAACTTGTACCTTCTTGACTACCTTGGGTGGGGTTTGCTTTTTCGGCAGAGGTTTCTTTTTGGCTACCGGCTTGGGTTTAGGTTTTTCCACCGGCTTGGGTTTGGGCTTGGGCTTAGGTTGAATCTGTTTTTCGAAAATCAGTTTGGCTACCCGCGGTGGCAGTTCGATTTCCTTCTCAAGCGGTTTCTTTATCTGCGGGAGCAGAGGTATGGCAACACCCAGCGCGATTGTCAACAGCAGTACCGTTATTAGCACTTTTCGGAAGCGACGTTCGTCTTCCGCTGATATGGACCATGGCAATGACAGTGAGTGGGAATAGACCATTATTGTTGTCCTAGCTTTCCTGGGCAGCCTTTTGCAACACAGCGAGAGAAATCTTCCCAAAGCCTGCTTCGGTGCAGGTCGCCATAACCTTTTTCAAAAGTCGGTACGGGATCTCTTTGTTGCCCATGATGGTGACTTCCGGGGGCTTCATCTTAGCCGGTCTGCTTTCACGCAGGCGCCGCTTGTTCTGGGTTTCCAATGCGACTTTGAGGGGATAGATCAGCAGCCTGTCGCTGCTATTCACGTCCTTTAACAGTGCAATTCGATTGCCCTGAACAAGAATGTCGCGCTCAGTCACCATGACCACTACGTTCTGACGGGGTTTCTGTTCGGCGATGGACTCAGGCAGATCAACGTTCTTGGTACTGGGCAGGACCTCACCTTCCCCGGAGTTCACCAGGAGAAAGAATACCAGGATTGTGAAGATGTCCATCAGCGACACCAGGTTGAACGAAGGGGTGCCCTTGTGACGTTTATGATGGCGTTCCATGCGTCTTGCACGGCGTGACTGCTTCATTCTTCTATCCTTTCCGCCGTCTGTAACTTCGCCGCTGGAGCGTCACCGATGGAGATCGCCGGGAATAGTTCTGCGGTAACGATTTCGTCATCCTGGCTGACCTGGGCAACACGCAGGGTATCCATCATTTCGATCAGCCGCTCGTAGGGAATGTCGGTTTCCAATAGCAGCGTCACGTCTTGCTTGTCGGGAAAACGGGACTTGATCTGTTTCAGTGTATCCGAGATCTGCTCTAAATGACTGCCGTCCGGCTTTACCGCCACCAGTTTCAGCAGGCCACGTTTTCGATCACCAATTTCTATGGCCTGTTGTCGCACGATGACTTCCAGCTCCAGTTTTTCCGGATCGTCCTGTTTGGTCGCCTGGTTTTGGGCTCCGGG
>JBDNAP010000194.1:0-4063 GCA_039768325.1 Thiogranum sp. | reverse complement strand
GAGTTTTGCCTGTTTAATCAGCTTCTCCAATACAAACATAACGGCATATCTGCCGTTAGTCTGAAAGTACGCTGTTATCCCATTTTCAGCGGCTGACAAGTAAATGCCAGGGCTCGATCAATAACCGCTTCGGGGGTGTAAAAATGGGGTGAAAAGCGGATGCCACCTCCCCGCAGGGCGCAGATGACGCCATATTTCTGCAAATGCCGGTATCTCGTTTCGATGTCTTCGCCGTGAAAGCGGAAGCTGACGATACCAGCACGCCGCTGCGGTTCTGTGGCCGACACAATAGTGCCACCACAGTTAATAATGTTATCAATAAGATATTGAACTTTACTGGATACACTATTGAATATGTGCTGGATCCCTACCTGCAGCAGCAAACTCAGACTGGCATGCAGAGCGTGTATACCCAGCATATTAGGGCTGCCACATTCGAAGCGCCGTGCCGAAGCGGCCGGCTGCCAGTCGCGGCGATCATAATCACCCATAGCTTCGACCATATGCCAGCCATACTGGCTGAGTGAAAGACGTTCGATCCATTCTCTGCGGCAATAGAACAGGGCCAGTCCCTCTGCCCCCAGCATCCATTTATGACCATCCGCCATGACAAAGTCCGCCTGGCAGGACTCCACATCGAAGGGTTTGACGCCGATACTCTGAATAGCATCTACACAAAATGCCACGCCCCGCTGTCGGCACGCGGCACCAATCAGGTCCAGATCCAGTGCCAGACCGGTAGCGTATTGCACCGAGCTGACCGATAGCAGGCGTGTGCGCCCTGTGATTGCGTCGATGAGCTGTATTTCCGGGTTCTCGGTCGAGCCGATGTCCACGACGATGAGTTCTACACCGAGTACTCTCAGCGATTCCCAGACTATGCGGTTGGAAGGGAATTCCTGGTTGCTGATGATAATCTGGTCGCCGTCTGACCAGTCCAGCCCATAGGCGACAACGGAAAGTGCCTCAGAGGTGCTTTTCAGCAAAGCGATTTCGTCAGTGCTGGACGCACCGACCAGTGTTTGTAACTGCAGGCGCAACTCTTGTTCGGTCCTCAGCCAGCGTTCATAGTAGCGCGAACCGTTGCTGCCATTTTCTTCAGCAAAGCACGTGACGGCATCTACCGTCCGTTTTGGCCAGGGTGAAACGGCAGCATGATTGAGATAGCAGAGTTCTTCTGACAGTGTAAATTCACTTTCGATCAGGTCCGCAATCGCCGGCATCAGCGTTGCCCGATGGGTACATAATCGCGCTGTGTCGGGCCGATATAGAGTTGCCTCGGCCGACCAATTCGCTGGTTGTCTTCGCTTATCATCTCCATCCATTGCGCAACCCAGCCAACGGTACGGGCGATAGAGAACATGACCGTGAACATATTGCTGGGGATGCCCAGCGCCCTGTAGATGAGGCCGGAATAGAAGTCAACATTGGGATAGAGTTTGCGTTCAATGAAATAGTCATCGCTGAGGGCGATTTCTTCCAGGCGCCGTGCCAGTTCAAACATCGGATCATCGCTCTGGCAAAGTTTTGACAGGACATCGTGGCACATTTTTCGAATAATGCGGGCACGCGGGTCATAGTTTTTGTAGACCCGGTGTCCGAACCCCATTAAACGAAACGGATCGTCCTTGTCCTTGGCGCGGTCCAGAAACTTAGGGATATTCTTTACCTCACCGATTTCATTCAGCATGGAGAGAACCGCTTCGTTGGCACCGCCATGAGCGGGTCCCCACAGGGCGGCGATGCCCGATGCAATGCAGGCAAAGGGATTGGCTCCTGAACTGCCGGCAAGGCGCACGGTCGAGGTGCTGGCATTCTGTTCATGATCGATATGGAGAATGAAAATCAGGTCCAGTGCTTTCTCGGCGAGCGGATCGACCTGGTACTTTTCACAAGGTACCGCAAACATCATGTGTAAAAGGTTACCGGTAAAGCTCAGCGAGTTGTCGGGATAGACCTGGGGTTCGCCGATGGAGTGCTTGTAACTTGCGGCCGCGATACTGGTCATCTTGGCGATCATGCGGTGTGCCGCTATCTCCCGGTGTCTTGGATTGCTGATGTCGGTGGAGTCGTGATAGAAGGCGGACAGTGATCCCACTACACCCACCATAATCGCCATGGGGTGCGCATCATGGTAAAAACCCCGGAAGAAACTCTTGAGCGCTTCGTTGAGCATGCTGTGGTGAAGGATAATATTTTCGAAGTCTTTCAGCTGCTCGAGATTCGGCAGGTCGCCATACAGCATCAGGTAAGCGACTTCTATAAAACTGCTGTGTTCCGCCAGCTGCTCGATAGGGTAACCCCGGTACATCAGCTCGCCCTTATTACCATCCAGGTAGGTCAGCTGGCTGTGGCAACTGGCGGTTGAAACGAAGCCGGGGTCGTACGTGAAGTAA
The DNA here is from genome assembly GCA_039768325.1 of Thiogranum sp. Classification (GTDB taxonomy): domain Bacteria; phylum Pseudomonadota; class Gammaproteobacteria; order DSM-19610; family DSM-19610; genus Thiogranum. The sequence goes on along the minus strand of JBDNAP010000194.1, from coordinate 1,667 downwards.
CCGAGTTCACGGAAAAAACGCCCGATATCGACGGCGTCCGGCCCCTCTGTTGCCCGCATGACCGGCAGTTCGATCTGTTTACCGGTCCTGTTGTCGGTAATGGTTACCGTATTCTTAGCCATCAAACATTCCTCCAGCCTGCCTGTTACCCTGAAAGTCTTTGTCGGCTAACTTGCGCACGCCTTAATAGCGTTCATTATGGCAGGATTGATTCAACCTTACCCGAATGACGCACTTGCTTAAGCTCACCGCTATCCTGCTCTGGAGTATCGGAGTTGAATTTAGCCACGGAATACTCGGATGTAAAGGATAAAAAATCTGACACTTACCTCACGGCAGTGGAATACCTGCGATCCATGACGTCGCGGATCATTCAGGGGCTCGTTAAGCCGAGGTCATGTAGATGGTCATGGAAGGCGCCGAAGCGCAGAAGAAATGTATCGTTCATTCCCGCGTATTCTGTGCCAAAATTAGCCGTTGCTGGGCCAGGGGAGGGGACATGGACCTATGGCTCTTCACTCAAAGTAGTCGTCGTGCCAACCAGCCAACCAGCTCCAGAGCTCTGCGCCCCCAGAAGCGTGTTTTCCAATGTTCTACCAGGATTTCTTCTGACTGCTGAAGGTCTTCCAGGAACACCGCCTGCAATCGCTCACACAGCCATGACTCATGTGTGAAAAGATTCAGTTCGTAATTGAGAAAGAAGCTGCGATAGTCAATGTTCGACGTGCCAACGGTTGCATGCGCACCATCGACAACGGTGGTTTTGGAATGGAGCAGACGTGGAAGGTACTCAAAGATGCGCACGCCGCTTTCCAGCAGAACCTCATAAGCGGCGTGTGCCGCCCACTGGGCAAGGCGTATGTCGTTTTTGCGCGGTACCAGCAGGCGCACATCCACCCCGCGTTGCGCCGCTTCACAGAGCAGTCGCTGGGTGCGTCGATTAGGTACGAAATAGGGCGTTGTCAGATAGATCGATTGCCTGGCATGGGACACCAGGTCGGCAAAACTGCCGTTCAGATAGCGGCGCCCGCCGCGGCTGAAATTGGATAGCAGTATGCTGCCGCTGGCTGTTGCGCGCAATGTCGGCGGGCGTCTTTTTCCGGTCCAGAATCTTCCAAACAACTCCATGGCCTGGCCGGCCAGAGCACCACTGAAGCCGATGTGCGTGTCTCGCCAGCGGGCATCACCATACACGGTGCGTGAGTTCTCCCGATGTATATTGAATCCGCCCACGTAGGCATAGTTGCGGTCGACAACCAGCAGTTTGCGGTGATTGCGCCTGTTATAGCGCCACGGGTGACGCCAGCTCCAGCGATGGAACCAGCGGACTGTTACGCCATTCCGGCGCAGCTCGCTGATCAGTTCGTGTGAGGCCCAGAACAGGGAGCCCGCGGCGTCGAGGTGTACGCGTACGATAATACCCGTCCGCGCACGATCGATCAGCGCTGCTGCGAAACGACGTCCGATTTCATCATCGGCGAAAATGTAACTTTCAAGCAGCACATGATGTCGTGCCGCTGAAATTGACGCCAACATCGCATCGTACAGCAAGTCGCCTTCAGTGAAGAGTTCGTAATGCTCTGAACCCACTAGTACTCCTTCAACATGATAATGCCGGGTTCAGCGCTCCTGTGGTGTTTCGCTACAAGGCGCAGGGCGCAGGCAAT
>JBDNAP010000193.1:0-2525 GCA_039768325.1 Thiogranum sp. | reverse complement strand
GCACCGGAGTCGAACTATCTTCGTACGGTCCCCGGCAAGGGCTGGTTTACCCTGCTTCGGCTGTACAGTCCGACCCAGGCGTTCTTCGATCAGACCTGGCGACCCGGTGATTTCGAGAAGATCAATTGACGATCCTTGAATGGACTCTTGGACCGGCCTCGAGATAGCGCATAAAGCAGTCACGGGTCGACAGCGAAAGCTGGCGTAAGGTAGACAATTGTCCGAGAAGGAAATCACCGTCCCGCCACCAGCCCATAAAGGTCCGAGTACAGGACATTCCGGAAGTAGGTATTGAGACTTTCTATGTCCGCTATGGGGCCCTTTCCAGACGTTAAGTCGTTGTTAATATCGGCGATGACGCGACGCTTTCGATCCCAGTTGCCGGCCGCGTAATGGATCTCGGTAAACCGGCGCACTTTGGTGCCCAACGCGGCATAACAGTCCTGTGCCTCACGTTGCCGTTGCGCTGTCATTGCATTTAGCCGCTTGTTCCTGGCGATACCGACGATGTAGGCCACAGCATGGCGCTCACACCCTGACAGCATCTACCATCGGCAAAAGCCCGAGTCATCCCGGAAGATGAAATTGACCTTCGGCCAGGCTGTCTCTGTCGTTTGAACGGCATGGCCAGGACCGCTCAGGTATGCTTGACGCCATCAATCTTACTGGGTCGTAGGTAGCTAACCAGCAGCTGGTCCCGACAAAAGACATACAGCGGCAAAAAGCAGTAGTGGTCGTAGTAGTGGATGCTTGGGGTTTGGTAATACCACTATATCCGACGTTTAAAAACTTATTTGCGACGAATAACGCAAATAGGCGACAAATAAAGCGCTTATATGTCGCAAATACTCTTTTTGCGACATATAATCTGACGCATGCCTAAAAAGATCCCCGAACAAGAGCTTGAGGCCATTCTTGCAATCGTGGCCGATCACCCTGACGGCGTGCAGGTCAGGGCTATTCGTGATGGGCTGGAATTCGATCTACCGCCCAGAATGTTGCAGCGCCGTCTGGCATTGTTGGTCGAGCAGAAACGGTTAGTCGCCGAGGGTCGTGGCAAGGGTCGTCGCTATCGGTTACCTGTTATCAGCGGTGAGGCGCATCTGGTTTCGGGAGGTGCAAAGCTGGAAGCGCGTGGCGAGTTCTATGTCCAGGTTTCAGCTGAGGGGGAGGCTATCAAACAGGCTGTCCGCGAGTCGATCCAAAATCGGAGCCCGGTCGGATACAACCGGGCGTTCCTCGCTGACTACCGGCCTAACGAGACGTTCTATCTTCCGTTAGCAACACGACAGCGTCTTCTCGACCTGGGGCGCTCGCCAGACGGCCAGCGTCCGGCCGGGACTTATGCGCGGAAGATCTACAGCCGCCTGCTGATCGACCTGTCCTGGAACTCCAGCCGTCTGGAAGGAAATACCTACTCGTTACTTGAAACCGAACGTCTGCTGGAGTTGGGCGAGGCTGCCGAAGGCAAAGATGCTCGGGAAGCGCAGATGATTCTGAACCATAAATCAGCTATCGAATTGTTGGTCGAGCAAGCCGAGGAGGTTGGCTTCAATCGCTACACTATCCTCAACCTGCATGCCTTGCTATCGGACAACCTGCTCACCGATCCGCAAGCCTGTGGACGCTTACGCACTATTGCTGTTGGAGTCGGTGGTACCGTTTATCATCCTCTGGAAGTGCCGCAATTGATTAATGAATGTTTCCAGGAAGTTCTTGAAACCGCCGCGGCGATTAGTGATCCGTTTGAACAGGCTTTTTTTGCCATGGTGCACCTCGCGTATTTGCAGGCTTTTGAGGATGTGAACAAGCGCGTTTCGCGTCTGGCGGCGAATATCCCGTTAATCCGGGAGAACCTGTGTCCGCTCTCTTTTGTGGATGTTCCCGAACGGGCCTATATTGACGGTGTTCTGGGCGTGTATGAACTGAATCGCATCGAGCTGTTGCGTGATGTATTTGTTTGGGCCTATCAACGTTCGTGCGCACGCTATTCAGCCGTACGCCAGTCGCTGGGAGAGCCGGATCCGTTTCGTTTGCGTTACCGTACCCTGGTGGCTGAGATTGTCGCAGAGATAGTCCGCGGGAACATGGACAAAAAAGCCGCAACCGCCTTCATCAAGCAGCGTGCCATGGAGGACGTACCGCAGGAAGATCAAGCGCGCTTTATCGAAGTCGTCGAAACGGAAGTGATGAGCCTTCACGAGGGAAATATTGCGCGCTACCGCTTGCGGCCAGCAGAGTATCAAATATGGCGGGAACGCTGGCATTGACGAGAAATTAAGAATGCCGATCAAGGATGTACTGTGACAGCAGCTGTAAATGAAACTATCAAATCCTATCAGGCGCTCCCTCTGCTCTTTTATGCATTTATATCGATTTGATATTTCTTCGAATCGAATTGCGGTCGTATGCGCCATGGGAGGATAAATAATGCAACTTATTCGTTGCACAAAAAAGCTCCAGAAGGAAATGGGCCTGAAGCCGCCAGATTTGTGCGCTGAGGAACCGCGCTTCTCATATGTTGG
>JBDNAP010000192.1:0-7774 GCA_039768325.1 Thiogranum sp. | reverse complement strand
TTTTCCGTCGCATCGTTGTAAGCCACTCCCCTCGCCCAATCCCCGACCTGCAGCAAAACGGTATGCCGGTCTGCCCACCCAAACGGGCTTTAAATTTCCCGCCGTCCCCACCATTCTGCTCAATCGCTGCGCTCAAAGACTAGGATGCAGCGCGATAATTCATACAAATACTCTACATAAATTCCATATTATACAAATTTTTCATATAGTTATTGTTTGCTGCAGCCCAGAGAGTTGGGGATCAGAAGGTATTTCTGTACATATTTTGTATAATTATTGTAGCCTGTCAGTAACGGGGAATCATCCTTACAAACCGTACGGCTGAACCTGGCACACTCCACTTCGCCGTTATGAAATCTGGAATTGCAGCAATAATTTATCCGCCGGAATGAGAATAACTATAGCTCTGATTCCGGTCTTTTCCTGACTCTGCCCACCTGCCCGGCTCCGTCACCCTTCACACCCGGTACCTGCTGGCAGGCCGTTGTCCCCTGCTCGGTAAGAGGGTTGCTGGCACTGGTCATGGCGAAAAGCACGAGTGTCTTTAAACTCGAATCAGCGCCCGGGGATACGGAGATCACAAAATAAGCCTCTGTCAGGCAATCCGCCCTACTTGGTGAGAAACCGGACATCGGGGTGGCCAAGCGTTCCGCAGCTGCAAGCTGACTCGGCAAACAGCGCTCTGCCGCCGGTATTGATAGGGCTTATGCCCGTCCGCCGTCAGGCGTTGTTGTGTAACTCGATCACGTCGTGATCGGAAATGCGGCGATTCTGCTTGGCAGTATCACTGCGCAGATTCTCTAGGTGCTCAAGATAATCGTCAGTCACACCACCGGTCACATATTCACCGGTAAAGACGGAACAATCGAGGGAAGTGATATCGGGGTTGCCTTTGCGCACCGCATCGATCAGGTCATCCAGATCCTGGAATACCAGCCAGTCGGCACCGATCGCCTCGGCGATCTGCTCCACCGTGCGGCCGTGCGCTATCAGTTCCCCCCTGCTCGGCATATCGATACCGTACACATTCGGATAACGTACCGGTGGCGACGCTGAGGCAAAAAACACGTTTTTGGCACCGGCATCACGCGCCATCTGAATGATCTGCTTGGACGTGGTGCCACGCACAACGGAATCATCTACCAGCATCACATTCTTGTCCCTGAATTCCAGATCGATGGCGTTCAATTTCTGTCGCACCGACTTCTTACGCTGCTGCTGACCGGGCATGATAAAGGTACGCCCGATGTAACGGTTTTTGATGAAACCCTCGCGATACTTTACACCCAGCCTGTTGGCCAGCTGTAGCGCAGCCGTTCGGCTGGTATCGGGAATCGGTATGACAACATCGATATCGTACCGAGGACTTTCACGCAGAATTTTTTCAGCCAGTAATTCCCCCATGCGCAGGCGTGCCTTGTAGACCGAAACATCATCCATAATCGAATCCGGTCGCGCCAGGTAGACATGCTCAAAAATGCAGGGAAAATATTGCGGGTTTTCGGCGCATTGGCGTACCGCCATACTACCGCGCTTACCCAGAAAAATAGCTTCGCCGGGATGCACGTCGTCGACCAGCTCGAAACCCAGCAGATCGAGAGCAACACTTTCGGAGGCCACCATGAATTCAACACCGCTATCCGTTTCGCGGCGACCATAAACCAGCGGCCGAACGCCGTAGGGATCACGAAAAGCAACAACACCAACACCGGTAATCATGGCAACTGCCGCATAAGCACCGGCACAACGCTGGTGCACGCCGGATACGGCGGCAAAGACGTCATCTTCATTAATGCGCAGTTTTCCGCGGCGCTGTAATTCGTGAGCAAACACATTCAACAGCACTTCTGAGTCCGATTCGGTATTGATATGGCGCAGATCCTCCTGGAACAGGTTCCGCTTCAACTCATCAGCGTTAACCAGGTTACCGTTATGCGCCAGGGTGATTCCGTACGGAGAATTCACGTAAAAAGGCTGGGCTTCGGCGGAACTTTCACAGCCGGCGGTCGGGTAACGCACATGACCAATTCCCATGTTACCGCGCAAGCGCAGCATGTCGCGGGTATGGAATACATCGCGTACCAGGCCATTGCTCTTGCGCAGGAAGAAGTTTCCACCCTCGCAGGTCATGATGCCTGCTGCATCCTGCCCGCGGTGCTGCAAGACCGTTAAGGCGTCGTAAATTGACTGGTTAACTGCACCGAGGGAAACGATACCGACTATGCCACACACGTCTTTATGCCCCTGAATTTCAGAAACGGATACTCTCAGCAATATTCGCTGGTAGAAAACTGCGCAACCACAACGCCATATCCTGAAAATGTCCCAGCAACAGCGCCTCCTGCCACCAGGGGTCCTGAGGTAGAGCGGTCAAACCGGCCAGCAGAACCAGCACTGCGACAATCACTATACCTCGCGCAATCCCGAACAACATGCCAAGGGCCCGGTCAGTTGTCGTCAACCCTGTTTTGGCAACCAGCTGTCCGGCCAGATAATTGACCAGACCGCCGACCAGCACGCTACCGACAAACAGTATCGCAAAGGCGCTGACATCACGAATCGATGGCGTACCGATCCAGCCTTTCAACAAATCGGCAAGATCCTGAAAAAAAACCACCGCCACCCACAATGCCACAATCCAGCTGACCAGCGAAATCGCTTCCGTGACAAAACCGCGCCATAAGCTCAACAAGGCAGAGATTACGATCACGCCCAGCAGAATATAGTCTACCCAGATCACCCGGAAACTCCCTTTCAGGCGTCTGCCTGTGGCACCTATGCATCGGTGTATTTTACTCGAAGGATACCGTTAAGGGTAGGAAAGCACACGCCCTTTTATGGCGAACTTATCGAGCAACTGTTTCCGGCTCTTTTCCGCATCTGCCCGCTCCAGAAACGGCCCGACCCGGACTCGATAATGTGATTTCCCACCGACCCGGGCCTTCTCCACCTGAGTGACAAAGGTGGCGTCACGCAACTTATCCCTTAAGCGCAAGGCGTTTTGCTCACTGGAAAAACTGCCTGCCTGCACCACCCAGCTAGACAGCGGCCCCGCTTTGAGCGGTTTTTGCTCAACCACAGCTGGCGGGGAAAGAGGCTCTGGCTGCTCAACGGGCTGGACCGGAGCGGCGGCTTCCTCCGGCCTGGTTTCAGATGCGGGTTCAGGTTCAGGTTCAGGATCGGCCATCACAATGGATTGTTGCGGCTCTTCGGGAATGACGTTGGGCGCCGGAAAGGCGTCCAGCGGTTTGTGCAACTGCTGATCGATGGGTTCCGGTAAGGACTCCATCTCGGGAACCAGGGTCTGGTCGGGGCCTTCCAGCAATACAGGTATGAAAATGACCCCCAGTGCGACCAGCACAATGGCCCCGACCAGGCGTTGCTTCAACAGAAAGTCCATGCAGGTGTACCAGCCTCGTTATTCAAAATCCACTTGCCGGGAAGCCCACTCGGCCACGGTATAAAACGAACCGCACACCAGGACCCGGTCACCGGGTCTTACCTCGGCTTTCAAGCGCTTGATTGCGTCTGCCACCGATTCACAAGTCGTTACCCGCTCCATACCGATAACCGATGCAAGCCTCTGCGCCAGTTGTTGTGCCGTGCTGGCACGATCAGTCTGCAACCCCACCGGATACCAGCGGCAAACCACCGCTGCAAGCACACGCACAAACGCCTCCGTATCCTTGTCCTGCATCATGCCGATCACGGCATGGGTTTTCCCTGACGGCGGTTGCTGCCTGATTGCATCTGACAGCGCCTGTGCCGCCTGCGCATTATGAGACACATCCAGCACCTGTTCCACTCTGCCGGGCACAATCTGGATACGACCCGCCAGGCGCACCCACTTCAACCCGGATTCAATTGCCGTTCGTGTTACAGGCAGGCATTCCCGCAGCATCTCCAGGACCATCAGCACGCTGGCTGCATTGGCGAGTTGGTGACTGCCAGCCAGTGGCGGCCTGGGTAAATCACGATAAGCGCTGCGCTGTCCCTGCCAGTGCCAGCCACGACCGGCCTGCTTGATGCTGAAGTCCTCTCCCAGAACACACCACAAGGCTGCGATCCTGGCGGCCTCGGCAATGAGACTGGCTGGCGGATCGGCGTCACCACAAACAGCGGGTTTTCCGGGACGCATAATACCGGCTTTCTCCCTGGCGATGCAGTCGCGGTCCCCACCCAGCCAAGCGGTGTGATCGATACCAATGTTGGTGATCAAAACTGCATCGGCATCGACAACATTCACCGCGTCCAGCCGCCCACCCAATCCTACTTCCAGCAGTGCGACATCCAGTGATTCACGTGCCATGATATCCAGCGCAGCCAGCGTGCCGAACTCAAAATAGGTCAGCGTATTCTCACCGCGGGCATGATCGATCCGCGCAAAGGATTCGCACAGAGCCGAATCCGATACCTCCTTACCCTGCAGACGCAGTCTTTCGTTATAGCGAAACAAGTGCGGCGAGGTATAGCAGCCGACGCGATAGCCGGCCCGTAACAGAATGGCTTCAAGCATCGCCACTGAGGAACCCTTGCCGTTGGTGCCGGCAACCGAAATAAGGACCTTTGCCGGCACACGACATTGCAGGTAGTCAGCAACCTGTTCCACGCGCTGCAGACCAAGATCGATACTGGATGGATGCAGCGTCTCCTGCCATGCCAGCCAGTCATTCAGGGAAGAAAAACGGGACGTGTTATCATTCACCGGGATTGCCGATCGCGGTCAGGCTAGTGCAAGCTACAGATAAGGGCTGCAAACCATGCCAGCCGCCCGGCTGGAACGCAACAAGCTGTCGCAGCACCGGCCTTCTGCACGCTTGTCGACAGCTACCGGGAGACCGTCGCCAGCACGGAAATTTTCAGGTATCGGTATCAATCCGAGGGACGCGGTGAGTCAGAATAGCCAGCAGGGAAGCAAGGCGCTCGCGCATTTCGCGACGATCGATAATCATATCGATGGCACCGTGTTCAAGCAGGAATTCACTGCGCTGGAACCCCTCCGGCAAAGTTTCGCGGACAGTCTGCTCAATGACACGCGGACCGGCAAAACCAATCAACGCCTTGGGCTCTGCAACGTTGACGTCACCCAGCATCGCAAAACTGGCGGATACACCGCCCATGGTGGGATCGGTCAGCACCGAGAAAAAGGGGATGCCAGCTTTGGCAAGACGCGTCAGCGCAGCACTGGTTTTCGCCATCTGCATCAGTGAAAACAGCGCCTCCTGCATGCGCGCACCGCCACTGGCGGAAAAACACAGCAGCGGAATATTGTGATCCAGGCTGGCGCTGACAGCGCGCACGAAACGCTCGCCGACGACTGACCCCATGGAGCCGCCCATGAATCTGAACTCAAACGCCGCCGCCACCACAGGAATGGTCTCGACCTCGCCACGCATCACAACAAGCGCATCGGTTTCATCGGTGCTCTTCAGCGCCTGCTTGAGGCGCTCGGTATACTTCCTGCTGTCCTTGAATTTCAGCGGGTCGGCTGGTAGAACTTCGGCACCGATTTCCTCACGGGGCTCGGCGTCCAGAAACAGGTCCAGGCGTCGGCGTGCACCGACGCGCATATGGTGATCGCACTTCGGACAAACATCCTGGTTACGCTCCAGTTCGGTACGATATAACACCGCATCACAGGACGGACACTTGATCCATAAACCCTCCGGCACCGTGCGTTTGTCCTTGCTCGGCGTCCTGATGCGGGAAGGCATCAGATTTTCAAACCAGCTCATATATTATGCCCTGTAAAATATCCCGGTAACCACGCCATACACCCTGGGTAGGGAATAAACAATAGATGCATTTATCAACTCGTCAAAACCGCCCGGTCCATCGCAGCACGCATTTCCGCTATCAACTCCGGTGCCTGGGCGGGTATCTGCTCGGGCCGATCGGCTAACGCGGCGATACGCTTGACCAGCGCGCTGCCTACTACAACGGCATCGGCAAATTCCGCAATACGAGCCGCCGACTCGGCGTCGCTTATCCCGAAGCCGACGCCTACCGGAAGTTCGGTATTACGGCGAATCCGTGCGAGCCTGTCCTTCACAGATTGCACATCCAGACGGTTGGCACCCGTGACACCCTTGAACGACACATAGTAAAGGAAACCTCCACCGTTCTGTGCCATAAGACGAATACGTTCATCATCACTGGTCGGGGCAGCAAGAAAAATCGGGTCCAGCCGTTCGGCTTTCAGACTGACAACCAGATCGTGCGCTTCTTCCGGCGGCAAATCCACGGTTAACACACCATCGACACCGGCTTCACGGGCTACCCTGGCAAACACCTCGTAACCCATGACTTCGACAGGATTCAGATAACCCATCAGCACCACCGGTGTCTGCTCATCCTGTTGGCGGAATGAACCCACCATATCCAGGATCTGGTGCAGACTGACGTGGTGTTCCAGTGCGCGTTCACAGGCTGCCTGTATCACCGGCCCATCGGCCATGGGGTCAGAGAACGGCACACCGAGCTCCAGCACATCCGCACCGGCTGCGACCAGTGCGTGCATCAATGGCACCGTCACTGACGGCTGCGGGTCACCCGCGGTAATATAGGGGATGAGGGCTGTGCGCCCCTGCTCCTGCAGCGCTGCAAAGCGTGCAGCGAGCCGGCTCATACCCTGATTCCTTCCAGCTGGGCAACGGTATGGATATCCTTATCACCGCGACCGGACAGGTTTATCACCAGAATCTTGTCCTTACCCAGGGCCGGCGCCAATTGTTTGGCATAGGCCAGTGCATGACTGGACTCAAGCGCCGGAATAATACCCTCAACACGGGTCAGCTCATGAAAGGCTTCCAGTGCCTGCTGGTCAGTCGCCGCCACGTAGCGGGCGCGGCCGCTGTCCTTGAGCCATGCGTGTTCCGGCCCAACCCCTGGATAGTCGAGTCCCGCCGATACCGAATGGGTTTCGATAATCTGTCCGTCCCGGTCTTCCATCAGGTAGGTGCGGTTACCGTGCAGAACGCCGGGACTGCCCGCACACAGGGGCGCTGCGTGTCTGCCACTTTCAATGCCCTCACCGCCACCTTCGACGCCGTACATGGCAACGCCTTCATCGTCGAGAAAAGGATAAAACAGCCCGATCGCGTTGGACCCGCCGCCGACACAGGCAATCAGACCATCCGGCAGGCGGCCAGCCTGCTCCAGGATCTGGGCGCGGGTTTCACGGCCAATTACGGTCTGAAAATCACGCACCATGGCAGGATAGGGGTGAGGACCCGCCACCGTACCAATGATATAGAAGGTCTCGTCTACATTGGTTACCCAGTCGCGCATCGCTTCATTTAGTGCGTCCTTGAGGGTTTTCGAGCCGGACTCTACAGACACCACCTCAGCCCCCAGCAAGCGCATACGGTATACATTGATGGCCTGACGTTGTATATCCTCGGCCCCCATGTACACCACGCATTCCATGCCCAGACGCGCTGCAACAGTTGCTGTCGCCACGCCGTGTTGCCCGGCACCGGTCTCGGCAATCACCCTTTTCTTACCCATACGCTGGGCGAGCAGGCCCTGGCCGACGGTGTTGTTGATCTTGTGAGCACCGGTGTGATTGAGAGCCTCCCGCTTGAGAAAAATCTGCGCCCCGCCCAGTTTCCGGCTCCAGCGCTCGGCGTGATACAGCGGTGACGGGCGGCCCACAAATCGAGCCAGATCGGCATCCAGTTCAGCCTGAAATTCCGGGTCGACACAATACTTTTCATAGGCCAGCCGCAGTTCTTCCAGCGGCCCCATCAGCGTCTCTGCGACAAAGCACCCG
>JBDNAP010000027.1:0-2727 GCA_039768325.1 Thiogranum sp. | reverse complement strand
ACGGACCTGGTCGAACGCCAGTTCGGGGATCTGGAAAAACGTGAGCCCGGCTATCATTTGTTGTTTCTGGGTGAAAAAAAGGAGGCCGCAGAATCGATGAAAGGTATGCGCCATGCCAGTTTGATTGCACTGGCTATTATCTTTTTCATCCTGGCTTCGCTGTTTAAATCGCTGCTTGATCCTCTGGTGGTTATGTTTGCCATACCTTTTGGATTTATCGGTGTCGTGGTGGGGCACATGCTGTTTGCGTACCACCTGCAGTTCCTGTCACTGATCGGGTTTCTTGCGCTGACCGGTATCGTTGTCAACGATTCCCTCATCCTGGTGGACTTCGCCAAGCGCTTGCGCGGGCAGGGCTGGAATCGGGTCGATGCACTGGTGGAAGCAGGCAGGGTTCGGGTACGTCCGATCTTGCTGACCACTGCGACGACATTTCTGGGTATTTCCCCGCTGATCTTCTTTGCCAGCGGACAGACCGCGTTCCTGTCACCCATGGCTGTCAGCCTGGGTTTTGGCCTGTTGTTCGCAACGGTACTGATCCTGGTCGTGGTGCCCTGTTTCTATCTGATCGCGGATGATCTTCGCCACAGTGTGTCCCGGAGGATGCGACAAGGCACCGATCATCCTGCCTATCGGGTGTGAAAGCAGGCTGTGGCAAGTCTGCCGGTGATCGGAACGCACAGGCGGCGGGATAGGCGGCAGCCTCAAGTGCTTGCCGCTATAATGCAGTAATATTTTCAAGCGCAGGGCGGAAAAGAATTTGGAATCGTCTGAACGACTGGAGGCTCTCCGGCAATGGACGCGGAAACAACTGGGCTGGCCGGATATTGAGCTCACACCAGCATCGGTGGATGCCAGTTTTCGCCGTTATTTCCGGGTGCGGCAGGGTGATGTCAGCTATATCCTGATGGATGCACCGCCAGACAGGGAAGACTGCAGGTCATTTATCCGTGTCAGTGAGCTGTTTCTGGGGCTAGGCCTGCATGTGCCGGAAATCCTGGGCAGGAATCTTGAACAGGGATTCCTGCTGCTCTCGGACCTGGGCAGCCGTCTGTATCTGGATGAGTTGAACGACAATACGGCCGATCGTCTGTACGGGGATGCGCTGGGAGCGCTGGCCGCATTGCAAAGCTGTGATCCTGATAGCAGCAGTCTGCCGCTGTACGATCGTGAACTTCTGTTATTTGAAATGTCTTTGTTCAGGGACTGGTTGATAGGGGCTCATTTAAGTATCCGGCTTGATCATGCGCAGCAGCAAGACCTGAAAAAAAGCTGTGAGTTGCTCGCCGACAGTGCGTTGCAGCAAGCCGCGGTTTGTGTGCATCGCGATTTCCATTCCAGGAACCTTATGCTGTCGGCTTCCCATAATCCCGGTATTCTGGATTACCAGGACGCTGTAATCGGGCCGCTGACCTATGACCTGGTATCACTGCTGCGAGACTGTTACATCAGCTGGCCGCGTCAACGCGTCGAAGACTGGGTCATGGGATACTTCGAACTGGCGCAGCAGACCGGAATACTGCGCCCGGATCAGGTTAATGAACAACAGTTCCTGAAATGGTTCGACTGGATGGGCGTGCAACGGCATCTGAAGGCAGCGGGTATTTTTGCACGTCTTAACCATCGTGACGGCAAGCCGGGGTACCTGGATGATATTCCACGCACGCTGGGCTATGTCACGGATGTGTGTGCACGCTATACGGAGCTTTCCGAACTCGGCAGTCTGACGGAGACCGTTATCACCAGCTTATGAGAGCCATGATACTCGCGGCGGGGCGCGGTGAGCGCATGCGGCCATTGACCGATCGAACACCAAAGCCGTTACTGGAAGTCGGTGGCAAACCACTCATTCAATACCATATTGAAGCCTTGCGAGACGCCGGCTTCAGGGAGTTGCTGATCAACCATGCCCACCTCGGCAAACAGATTGTCGAACGGCTGGGCGACGGAGCACAGTTTGGCGTTCATATCGACTATTCGGCTGAACCGGAAGGCGCATTGGAAACCGGAGGCGGTATAAAACAGGCGTTGCCATTACTGGGTGAGCAACCCTTCCTGGTCATTAACGGTGATATCTGGACTGACTATCCTTACCAACAGTTGTATCGTGAGCCTGAGGGGCTGGCGCATCTTGTGATGATCGATAATCCTCCGCACCATCAGGAAGGTGATTTCCAACTGAATGGACGGCGGCTGAAAGTCGGGGGTAATAGCAAGCTGACATTCAGTGGTATTGGACTGTATCGACCGGACTTGTTCACCGACAGTCCGGACGGAGCATTTCCCCTGGCGCCGCTGCTGCGTCGAGCCATGCAGGCCGGGGAGGTAAGCGGTGAATATTTTCAGGGACGGTGGCTGGATATCGGAACACCGCAACGGCTGGCGGAACTGAACAGGGAATTACTAAGGCGTGCGTAAGTTGGCCGATAGAAGCTTGCAGGACCGTCGGCGGTCCCCTCTGGTGATCCAAGGACCTGACGCGGCCGTCGAACATACAGGGTGTATTTACAAGGTGAATCGCCGTCAGGCGAGAGAGGGTGCCCTGCAATCTTATATCGGCCAAGTTACGTTCTCACCAGCAGCAGGAGCCTGATCGATGGGAGATGAAATTGCACATAGCCAGTTCAGTACCGCTGATTTTGAACGGTTCGACCAACGCCTGAAAGAGGAAACCCGGCTGTTGGGGCAATGGTTCAAGGATGGTGCGTTTTCCTCACAAGTGCCTGT
>JBDNAP010000191.1:0-10181 GCA_039768325.1 Thiogranum sp. | reverse complement strand
TGGGCCTGGCGCTCGGCGTCAGGCAGTGCATCGAGGGTGGTTGCGGACAGTGACTCCAGCCGTTTGCACAGCTCCCGTTTCTTTAGCTTGTTGTTCTGCTGCTCCTGGTGGCGTTCGTCCTGCTGTTGGCGGCGACGTGCGAAGACTGCGTCGCAGGCCTCGCGGAAGTCCTTCCAGATGGCGTCTTCCTGCTGGCGCTTGCCCGGCACGGTGGTTTGCCACTGCTTTTGCAGCTGTTTGCATTCTTCGATTGCGGCGTGAATGTCTTCGACACCCTGCAGCGCAGCGACCTTTTCTATGAGTGCATGTCGCTGGCGAAGGTTACGCTTGCGTTCCCGGTCGAGGTGTTCGTTCAGCGTCGCCATGGCCTGGTGGTGACGCTGAACAATTTTTTTGCTCTCGCGCCGGTCCACCGGCCCGGCGGCGCGCCAGTCGTTGCTGAAGCGCCGCTGCATTTTAACTGCAGCTTTCCAGTCCATGTGTGACCAGTCAGCGGATGCCAGGTAAGCCTCCAACTGGTCACACAGCTGGCGTTTTACGTCCAGGTTTGCAGTGCGTTCGGCGGCCTGTTGGCGGAAGAAAGCCTGACACGGCCGGTAGGCCTGCTCGGCCGCCTTGTCGAAACGTTTCCACAGAGTTCGCTGTGTGGCGCTGCCGTCGGCGCGCAGGCGATTCCACTCTGCGCGCAGGCGGCTGATTTCGGTGGCCAGATCAGGCGGATCCAACTCACGGCCGATGAGGGCTTCCATATCGGTGCACAGACGCTCCCGCGCCTCGTCGGCACCCCATTTTCGCCAACTCTGCAGTTCCCTGATGCGCGGTGTCATAGCGTGCAGGCGGTGGCTAAAAGTCGCCAGACGTTGCCGGGAAACCCCCAGTGCCTGCAGGTGGCTGATACTGCTCTGTATGCGGTCGTGCATCGGTCCGGCACGTTTCAGCGCCTTTTCGTTCAGCAGGGCTTGCAGCTGGTCGAGCTGTTCCGGCAGTCTTGCGAATTCCGCTTCCCGTTGTTCAAGCTGACGGCGCAGGCGGGCCCGCAATTGACCCATATCGGTCTCCAGACGCTGCATGGCAGCGGCGAGATTATCCGTGTCCGCTGAGCAGTGTTGCGCCTTTATGCGCTGTTCCAGGGTCTTGATCTGTTTCTCGCGCACCGGCTGGCTGCTCCCCAGCAGCCGTTCAGCATCAGCATGCAAGGATTGCAGGGTCGTTTCCATCGCGCGGTACTTCTGTAACAGGTCCAGCCGCTGGTGAATACCGGTCAGCACTTGCTGAAAACGTCCATCCAATGGCTGTGCCTGGCTTGCCGGTAAGGCCGGCAAGCCCTGCCAGCGGGACCGCCATGTGGTCAGCTCTGCCCGGAACCCGGCCTCCGTATCCGCTGCCAGTGTCGCGGTGTCCTGCAGGTCGGCCAGGCGCTGTTCGGTTTCCTCGAGTAGCGTTTGCCGGGCCGTTCGAATACTCGCCCATTCCCGCTGCTCGGCGTCACGGGCCGCGCGAAACGCCTCAAATGTCGTCAGGACAGCCTGCCGCGCTGAGGTATAACGGTTCCGGTAGACCTCATCTGTCTCATCGGCTACCGCCTGCCAGCGGCTTTCCAGGCGTTGCAGGTCAGCCTGTTCCTGCTCCCACCGGTCAGCGTGGCCCAGCGCTTCGATGCGCGCACAGATTTGTTCAGATTCTTCCCGTATACGCGCCGGACGCTCCTGCGCCTCGCGCCGGGCGTCCAGCCGGTCCCGCGCCTGGCGGCTGACCCGTTTGTCGGTCTTGCGGGTTTGCCGGTAGACCGCTTCCAGCATCGAGGTTTCGGTGATGCGTTCAAGCGCCGCCAGGCGGTTAGCCGCGACCGTGTCGTTGATGGCTATGTCACGCAGAACGGACTCGCGGCTGATGCGGTCCTGGGCAGACTTGCGCAGGTCCGTTTCTACACCATTCAAGGCCACAAACTTCAGTAAATCCGCTTCCTGATGCCGGGACAGGAAATCCATACGCAGGTCCAGCGCCGGGCTCTCCTGCCGGGTACCTGCCAGCAGTTGTGACAGCCGCAATCCGGCAAAGTCGCGGACGTCTTTATCGCTGTCCTGGTGGGCGGCGGTATGCAGCACGACCAGATCATTGATGCGCTGCAGCGCCAGCCGTCGAATGGAGGCGGTCTCGTCCTCGCGCGCGACTTTTGTCAGTGTGCTGTCGTCCTCGGACGCCAGCGCCTGCACTGCGCGGCGGCGGACAGCCGGATCGGGGTGTTGCCATTTTGGCTTGAAAAAGCGTAACAGGGCCATGTAAGGCTTCTTTTAATGTCTCTGATCATGGTACGTGGGAATCGAAAGTCCGAGTTTCTCACGAAAACGGTCCGGAGGGAAAATCCACAAGCAAACCTGAGTTAAAGATAAAGCTGGATATCGCGATAACAGGGGCAGGACACAGGTAAGGGAATACGAACATGAAATTACTTGCCATGGGATTAATTGCCATCGTGCTGCTGATAGGCTTTGCGCCATTCGCTGCTGAAGCCATGATACTGATTGTACTTGAGTTTGGACCGGCGTCTTTGTTTCAACCCTGACCTGTGCCAGCCGCTGACGGCGTGCTCTCTTCGCCACGACGCGTGACGGCTAATCCGGGTATTCCCGCCCAATGATCAGCGGGGGCGATTCAATGCCCACCACGGCTTTACAAACAAAGGAAATAAGGAAATCTGGCAGCCGCTTATTCAACGGTGCTTGCGATCTTCCAGATGTTTCTGGATTCTCTTCAGCAACTCTCTGATGCTGAGTGGTTTTCTGAGGTAGTCGTTAACGCCTGCATCCAGAC
This sequence comes from Thiogranum sp., assembly GCA_039768325.1. Classification (GTDB taxonomy): domain Bacteria; phylum Pseudomonadota; class Gammaproteobacteria; order DSM-19610; family DSM-19610; genus Thiogranum. The sequence goes on along the minus strand of JBDNAP010000191.1, from coordinate 7,370 downwards.
ATTGCTCCCGGTCTCCGGGCATTGTCAGGGCGGTCATTGCGATAATGGGCGTTTCCCCCAGCATGGAATCAGCCCGGATCTGTCGTGCTGCCTCCAGACCATCCAGGTTGGGCATCTGGATGTCCATCAATATGATGTCGGGGTGGGTTTCGCGCGCGGTCGCGAGTGCCTCAACACCGTCTTTTACCGGAATTACATGATATCCGTGAGACGTTAAAGCGTTGCTCAGCATGGTGGAATTGGCCTCATGATCCTCGGCCAGCAGGATCGTGCGACCCTTTCCAGGCTGGAGCTCATCGACAGCAAACTGAATATTTTCACCGACAGGTTCGGTGCTGCTGGAACTGGGTCGCTCCGCGGTCCACGGCAGTGTAACCGCAAATCGACTTCCCTTGCCGGGGTCGCTTTCAACGGAAATACCACCACCGTGCAGTTCTGCCATGCGGTAGGCCAGTACCAGCCCGAGACCGGTACCGGAGCCATGGCTGGTAAGGCGGCTGTCGAGTTGAATGAACGGTTTAAACAGTTTGCCCATATCTTCTTTCGGTATTCCAATGCCAGTGTCCCATACGGTAAATGTGGCGATACGGGACTCCGGATCCCCTTTGACCTGTACACCGATCGAACCCCCTTCCGGCGTGAACTTGACTGCATTGCTCAGCAGATTGACGAACAACTGCTTGAGTCGCTGGGTGTCACCTTGAATAAACTGCACTATGGAATCAAATTCCGACGATACCTTGAGGTTCTTCTTCTGCGCAGGTTGACGTATCAGTCTCAGGCTCGCTTCGCACAGCAGGGGTACAGATACCGCTTCCAGAGTCAGTTTTATTTTACCGGCCTCGACCTTGGCGACGTCCAGAATGTCGTTAATGATCGAAAGCAGGTGCTGTGCGCTTTCCTCGATATTGGCTATGGCTCGCGCAGCGTCGCCAACCAGGTCACCGTACAGTCCATCCATCAGCATTTCGGATGTTCCCATGATTGTGGTCAACGGGGTTCGGAATTCATGACTCATCGCAGCCAGAAATTCGTCTTTGGCGCGTGCGATTTGCGCCAGTTCGGCGTTGGCCAGGTTCAGCTCCGCCGTGCGCTCCTCAACACGCCGGGCGAGTAGTGTGCGCTCCTCCTGCAGTGCCTTGTGCGCCTGGGTGAGTGCGATTTCCGCCTCCTTTCGCTTGGTGATGTCAGAGAACAGAACCACAGCACCGATCAGGTTTTCCGCATGACGAATCGGGTAGGAACTGTATTCAACCGCGAAACTTGTCCCGTCAGCTCGCCAGAAGAGTTCGTCGTCGACGTGACAGACTTTCCCCGTTCTGAAGGTATGCGTCGCAGGACATTCATCGAACGGAAAGAAGGAACCATCCGTTTTGGTGTGATGCATCAGGGAGTGAATTTCCCTGCCGAGCAGGTCGTCGGAACTCTGGAATTTCAGCATGTTTACGCCTGCGGAATTGATAAACATGCAATGACCGTCGGTATCCACGCCATAGATGCCTTCCCCGGAGGAATCCAACAGCAGGCGGGTGCGTTCCACGCTTTCACGCAGGTCGTTCTGATATTCCACCAGATTGTCCTGCATGGTTTTCAGCGATTGCAGCAACTGGGCTGTCTCGCCGCGCCCGTAAACGGTGATCTCATCAGACAGATTACCGTCGGAGATCCGTCTGGCGATGTCGGTGGCGGCCGAGATCGGCTTGCCTATGGCATCATCCGCAAACCACATCAATGAGACCAGCGCCAGGGTCAACACCCAAAGCGCGGCCATCAGGATTCGTTTTCCGGTTTTTCCGGCTTCGACCGCGATCTCAGCAAGCCGGGTCTCTTTTGCAGCCAGTGTGTCTTTGACGACCTGATCCAAAAGGTCGGTTGGTTCGCGGTCTATACCGCGGACCAGCTTGTCCACGAATATATGCGGATTGTCGGTAACCCGGTGAAAGAAAGCGAGGGCCTCGCGGTATTGACCGCCCAGTTTCTGGTGTGCCTGGAAAAAAGCCTGCGTGGTGTTTTTTATCTCCGAGTTCTCGTCCAGCAACGGCAGCAGAGTTTCGAGTGCATTGCGGGTGTTTCTTTCCTCATCGTAGAACTGGTTCAGATAGCGTTCATACAGTTCGGGTTCGTTTCCTCGCAACAGCACATTTTTCCATTCCTGGACCTGTTTTTTGAAGTGGAGCTGGGCCGACAGGCTGGTGGTGACGATCTGATTCGCCCAGCGACTGACCTGCTCGGCGCTCTTGACCGCCTCTCCGTAGGCGTGGAATGCATAGAACCCGACGGCCAGATTGAAGGCCAGTATGATACTGAGAGAGAGTACGAGTTTGCTTCGAATACTCATGCGGCTTGTCAGTTTCAGTTGCTCAAATTGCAACGCAATTCGTCATCCGGTACCACTGGCCCTGGTATTCTGACGCGAATTGTCAGTGTCGTCCAATGCCGCGTCCGCGCCGCTTAATTGTATCAACGACGTCCACAGGGTGATGATGCGGGTAAGCGGGAATTCTTGCTGTTGGATACCCAATGGCACAGAACGGCACCGCTGGATAACTGGACAGGAACAGGCCCGCAATCGGCACCGGACTGAGTGCGTACTAAATCTGACTGGCGCCGATCACTAAGGTTTCCGGAAGGCGACCCAGGTGTATCCCCGGCCAGATCGCCAGCGGCACACCCTACGGTATCGAGGCGTAACGGTCCGGTATTCGACTGCTGCTATTTCCGGTATTGCTACAGCAGCACAGCACCGGGAGTAATCCGGCCCCGTATCAGGTATTTCCCCCGTGGCCCATGTCCCCCGTCAATACGATACCGATCATGAGCAGGGCGGTTATTAACAGTGCGATCAGACCCGCATTCAACAGCTTCTCGTTGTTCAGGAGAATCGATAAAATCAATATCACAGTGCCAGAGGCGCCGGTGACTGTGGACAAAACAAATAACGTCCGGTTCATTGTCCTTACCCTCCGTAGGAACGCTGTGCACAGATTACGGATGGAGTCGCAGCGGGGTTAATCCGGGCGCGCCAATCAGTTGGCCGGAATGAATGTTGCGGATCAGGCGGCGGTGTAATGGCAGAACCGTTATCCTGTGCCGGATCTGCGTTTCGAAGTGAGCCCCGGCGTTCCAGCCGTGCCTGTGAGGTGTCATAATGGCGGACGGTAAATGTCGACATTTGAAGGGAGTAAGCTGGATGACCGGAAATAGTACGAAAGGACAGAACCTGCAGAGCCTGTCGACGGAAGAGTTCTTTTATTTTTTTCTGCGCCTGCGCAAAGGTGAGATCCGCAGGACTGTCGCAACACTCAGGGAACGCTATCCTGACGAGACTGAGCGGCAACTGGCGATGCGTCTGATTCAATCCAAGACACGTTTGTCGTTACTGGGCGGTACACTGATGAACCTGCCCCATCTGTTACCGGGGGTAGGGCTGGTAATCAAGATGATCGGCACCGTCGGCGCCAGTTCGATGATGACGCGCCTGCACCTCTACCTGATCCTGGAGATTGCCCTGGTATACGGCAGGGATCTTGACGACAAAGCCCGGGTTACCGAAATGGCCGCTGTTGTTGCGGCAACGGGGCTCGGCGTTGCAGCACCCATGCTGGTTAAAATATTTGGGCTGCACCCGCTGTATACGCTGCCCGTGGGAGGGCTTTCGGCGACAGCTGCAACCCGAATAATCGGTGATACCGCGATCAAGCTCTATAGCGGCGAGCTGAAGCCCTCTTCTCTGTCGGCAGCACCTGCAGCATCGTCTGCCGCTGCCGCATCTGTTGCGCAGTAGACGCCGTGATCGTACCGGATATCGCCCGCCCCGCCCTGGATGATGTCGACAATATACTCAGCCAGGTTCCGAGGCTGGCAGACACCGGTGTATCGGGTTGTTCATGTCAACGAGCTCAGCGGTGACGCACACTACATGGCGCACTTGCTGGAGTTCGATTCAGTGCATGGACGCCGGAATCATGATAGACAGGGGGATAGTGAAGGGCTGGCGGTCGACGGCAATGTTCCGCGTCGCTGTAGCGGCTAATTCGTCCCAGGGTCCGATTTTGTGTCTGACGTACGCGGGGTCTGATTTCGCGGGGCTGCCTCCCTTTCTCCTGAAAGGGTGTCCCGTATTCTGCTTGTTCCGGAATGTCCGGCTGTCGGAAGGGGATGTCGCCACCCGCGTCCAAGTGCAAAACCGAGGAGAAACAGGCCGGCACCTAATGCTATTCGATACAACATGGCAGATCTCTTTCGCGAACCGTTTCCTGCGTGCTGACTGTCGACAGGGTCACCAGCCTTCCACCGGGCTGAATTCCCTCTCGGCTTCAGCCTCTTCATCCGCCAGGCGATGGTACTCATCCTTGATGAAGTCCACACCGTATTGCCTTTCCAGGCGTCTGACAATGAAGTGACCCTTGGCGACGTCCTGGTAGTGATTCATAAAGATCAGGTTGAGCAGCGCACCGCTGAGCGCACCCGCGATCGGTACCATTTGTGCGGCCGCCTTGTCAGAGATGACCACGCCGAAACGCGCCGATATCGCGCGGACCATCCCGATGACAGCGGGGATATGGGGTCCCTGTGCATTGGCAGCGTATTCCAGAATGTCCCTCTCGAAATAAAGGCCCAGGGTAATTCGCAGTCCGTAGTAGCCCAGGTCGGCGTCTTCGTCTTCTCTGGTGCGCCCACCGAGCGCGAAGACCTGCACACAGGCCAGGCGGGTCTCTTTCCGGCTCAAATCCTCGCCCTCGCTGCGGGCGATTTCTGCGATTGAGCGCAGCATGAGCGTCGTCGTCAGCGGTAGTTCAGCCAGCAGAGTAAGCGGGCCGAGAAAGCCACCGGCAGCGCCGGCACCCACGGCAATAATTCTGTGCAGCCAGTTGTTCGCGCTGGTCGCCCCAACGTTGTCCAGGGACGCAATGGCCAGCCTCAGTGACTGGCTAATACTCGCTTCGGCGGTTCTGTCCAGGCGTTTTCGCCAGGTCTTGGGCAGCAGGCCAAGGCCTTCTTCGATCGGGGAGGCCAGGCTGCTGGTCAGTCGCGCTGCCAGAGAAGGGTGCTCCAGGTGCTTATAAGCCCAGTGGAGTTCCGCCAACTCTTCATCGGACAGCCCGGCACCGCTCCCATTCATCATGATGATTACCCTATCGCGAATATTTGTGTGTTCATATTACGCCACTGACATGGCTTTACAAACCACCTCGAAGTGTCGCAGAACATTGCATAGTGCCACCTTTTTTTTTGCGGTGAATCTTCTCACTGCGAGCTATACTAATACCAGAGGGGCCAATGCCTGAGCGCAGATTTATACATGTCTTAGTGAGCCGGCAAAAATAAAGGGCGGCGTAGCGGCGGTCACCGGGTCGCGATATCGCGACGAAGGACAGTATCTATCCCCTGAAGGATGAAGGTGCCTGACGGTTGTTCGAGTGTTCCTGGGCGGGCTGATTTACTGTCAGTTTCATAGTCATTAAAGTTAATCATACAGATAGAATGTAAAGGAGGAGATAGCATGGACAAAAGTACGAAAAATGCACTGCTGATCTGGGCAGCTACCATCGCCGGTGGCGCCGGTGGTTCATGGGCGTCTACCAGGATGGGGGCGAGTCTTGGTTTACGTCTGGGGCCCTGGGGAGCTGTGGCCGGTGCGCTGATTGGCTCCGTGGCCGGCGCAACCTTGTCCAAACGTATGCTGGGTGATGTCGATGCCATGCCCAAGGTTGAACCGAACAAGGTGTAAACGAAATCATTCGTGTGAATGTTAACCGTTACAGTGGGCGGTTCGTGCTTTCAGCATGGATTGTGCGCATTCGGATGGAATGCTGGAAAAGTGCTGAGAATACACCTATCTTTTCTTTACTGTCGCAGGTTGCTGGTAGCCACGATCGTGTGGCTGTTTGACCGCGGCAGCGTGTGTTTCAACAGGAGAGAACATGATGGCTTCAGGAAAAAAGAAGGACAGCAAGAAATCCAAGGGAAAGAAAAAGACTGCAAAAGGAACAGCGAGTTCTTTGAAAGAGACCGCGGCGGGTTACCTCGACGAAGTGGAGAAACACGGTAGCGCGCTGGCGGGGGATGTCAGGCAGCTTTTCGATACCCTGACCGACAAAGTCTCGGGCCTGGCGAGTACTGCCGCTGAGACCACCGTGGCGGTTGCCGAAAAGGTCACTGTTAAGGAACCCGCGGAGTTGCTCCGGGGGGTGCTGGAAGATGTCAGGGAGGCGAGTGAGGTCTCGCTCAAGACGATTGCAGACAGCTTTGAGGCATTGCGCTCGCATGCCGAGAAATCCGTCTCCGCCATTGGCGGGAAGGCGGTCGTCGAGGAGAAAGTCGCCAAGAAGACGGTCGCCAAGAAGAAAGTCGCCAAGAAGAAAGTAGCCAAGAAGACGGTCGCCAAGAAGAAAGTAGCCAAGAAGAAAGTAGCCAAGAAGGCGGTCGCCAAGAAGAAAGTCGCCAAGAAGAAGGTGGCCAAGCAGAAAGTAGCCAAGAAGAAGGTGGCCAGGAAGAAGGTGGCCAGGAAACTGTGAGCGGGCTCCAGCAGGAAAGCCGGCGACAACCTGTGGCGTCTTCACAGTTCCCCGGGCTCCTGTGCCCGGGGAACTGGTGCTGCAGGGCGTATCGAAGGGTGGTTTTCAATCCGGAGTCCGTATGCACCCTGTGATATTCGTAGTTCCTGCGGCAGCGTTGATTTTCGGGCCCCGCTTATGGGTCAGGCGTGTACTGAAGCAGTATAACCGCAACGACGGGGATGTGCCGGTGACGGCGGGAGAGCTGGCCAGGCAACTGCTGGACCGCCAGCAACTCTACAGTATCAGGGTGGAGAGCACCGATATGGGTGATCACTATGATCACCGGGCCAAAACGGTGCGGCTCAACAGGGACAATATTGATAGAAGAACACTGACCGCGGCGACCACCGCCGCTCATGAAGTCGCCCATGCGCTTCAGGATGCATCGGGCTATGGTCCTTTTGTCTGGCGGACACGTCTGGTCAAGGTGGCGCAGGTCACGATAGAGATGGGCTCCGTCATGCTTTTCGCGGTGCCCGTGACTGCAATGGTGACGCACCGCCCGGTGCCCCCCGTTGTTGTCGGTACAGCGGCGATTTCCGTGCTGGGGGCTGGTGTTGCCACCCAGCTGGCAGCACTGCCTTCCGAACTGGACGCCAGTTTTGGCAGAGCGCTACCCATGTTGCAGGACGGCGTGATCAGTGCCGGTCAGGTAAAAGATGCCCGGAAAATTCTGGTTGCCTGTTCGTTGACCTATATTGCGTCTTCCCTGGCTGCGGTGCTGAGTCTGTGGCCCTGGCTGGGCCGCAGACCTCTGGCCTCCTCGTTGAACAGGTCCGGCATGATTGCCCTGGATGCCCCTGCAGACCG
>JBDNAP010000190.1:0-7797 GCA_039768325.1 Thiogranum sp. | reverse complement strand
GGGGCACAAGGTGAATCGCCGACTGGCGAGAGAAGGTCCCCTGGGGCACAAGGTGAATCGCCGACTGGCGAGAGAAGGTGCCCCGGGGCGCTGCGCGTCTTGCCAAACAATGCCGGGTGGATTCTACCCGCGCAACAGTTAGAGAGATCCTATGCAGGATAAGCATATTTCCTTGGCCCACGGCAACGGCGGGCGCTACATGCGCGAGCTGATCGAGCGTGTGTTTGCCCGCCACCTTGCCAATCCCGGTCTGGATACCCGGGCGGATGCCGTGCCGTTGGCGTTGACGGCGGGTGAAGTCATGTTTACCACCGATGGCTTCACGGTTAAGCCGCTGGAGTTTCCCGGTGGCAACATCGGCTCCCTGGCCGTACATGGGACCACCAACGATCTGGCGGTGGCCGGTGCGGAGCCGCTGTATTTGAGTTTGAATGCCTTTATCGAAGAAGGCATGCAGATAGCACTGCTCGAGCGTATTGTGGCAACACTGGCGGAGACCGCCAATGCTGTCGGTGTGCGTGTTGTCGCCGGTGATACCAAGGTATTGCCGCGCGGGGAGGGCAGCGGCCTGTATCTTGCGACCACCGGGGTGGGCATTCGCACAGCGGGGGTTCGTCTGGGCCTTGACCGCATACAGGCCGGGGACCGGATACTGGTCAGCGGGCCGGTCGGTGATCATGGCATTGCCGTGTTACTGGCACGTGAACAGTTCGGCCTGCGCGGTGACTTGAAGTCGGACGCCGGCAGTGTGCTGCCGTTGACGCGGGCGGCATTGAAACTCGGGGGTCTGCACTTCATGCGCGATCCAACCCGTGGCGGCCTGACAACGGTCTGTCAGGAGATCAGCCAGGCAAGCGGGCTGGGAGTGCGCTTGCAGCAGACGCAGATACCGATCCGGGATTCGGTTCAGTCGGTGTGCGAAATGCTGGGTTATGACCCCCTTTATCTGGCCTGTGAGGGCCGGGTGGTCGCGGTCGTGGCTGAAGCAGATGCAGAGGACTTGCTTACACACTGGCGCCGCTTGCCGGAGGGCGCCGACGCTGCGTTGATTGGCCGGGTTGAAGACGACTCGTCGCGGGTTCTGCTGGTCACCGAACTGGGAGGCGAACGCCTGCTCGATGAACTGGAAGACGACCCGTTGCCAAGGATCTGTTGATGCGAGACCGATGGTTGAGGGCGCCGAAAGCGCTGTTGTTGCCGCTGTTGGTAGTGCTGCTTGGCTTTTCCGCAGCAGCGCTGGCCCTTGGCGAGGGTGCTGCGCAGGCGCATAGTGACCCCATTGCGCCCGTTATTCTGGGCGTTACCGGTTTGCTGTTCGTGGCATTGCTGGGCCGTTTCAGCGCACGCAAGCTGGGTCTGCCTTCGGTGCTGGGTGAGCTGACGATCGGCATCATTGCCGGCAACCTGGCTTTTCATTATGGATTTGACCTGATGCTGCTGTTGCGGGAAGGCCCGCATATCTTCGACACCATCCAGCTTTTCCTGCACGACGCCACACTGGGTAACGAAGTCTGTGAGGCTCTGGTCGATGCCAGGGGACGGAGTATCCTGAGTGTCCTGGGCGGACCAAGCGGCAACGAATATCTGCAGATCGCGCATACCGTGGATGTCTTCTCGCGCTACGGTGTTATTTTCCTGTTGTTCCTGGTGGGGCTGGAGACCAATCTCAATGAGATGCGCCAGGTCGGCAGGGATTCCCTGATGGTGGCGTTCATCGGCGTGGCGCTACCCTTTCTGCTGGGCGTCGCCGCCACCTACCTGTTAGCCGAGCAGGTTTCCTTTCATACGGCGCTGTTTCTGGGCGCCGCCCTGGGCGCTACCAGTGTCGGTATCACGGTCAGGGTACTCGAAGATTTGCAGCAGAGTCAGTCGCGGCTGGCACACACGATTCTCGGCGCCGCGGTATTCGACGATATTCTGGGCCTGTTGATGCTGGCCGCCGTCACCGGCATTGTGGTTTCCGGTGGCATCGAGATCAGCCACATATCGAAAGTCGTTCTACTGGCGGTTTTCTTTCTCGGTGGCGCCGTTTTCCTCGGCCCTTTTATCCTGCGTTTCATCATCCGATTGATGCGGCACCTCGACCTGATCGAGGCGAAGATGTTCGTTTCCTATCTGTTTGTCATGGTCCTGGCCTGGCTCGCCAATCTGTCCGGGCTGGCGACCATTATCGGCGCTTTTACCGCAGGGTTGATCTTGAAAGATGCTTATTTCGTGCACTGGGGCCCACATGAGAAACACGCCTACACGATCAGGGACCTGATCATGCCGCTGGAGGTGATCCTGGTGCCAATATTCTTTGTGCTGATGGGCATCCAGGTAAAATTGGAAACCTTTCTCGATTGGCAGGTGATGAACCTGTCGGCCGGCTTACTGGTAGCGGCTATCGTCGGCAAGCTGGCCTGCGGCCTGGGCGCTTCAAAGGGTTCGAATCGCTGGGCCATCGGTGTGGGTATGTTGCCGCGCGGTGAAGTGGGGTTGATTTTTGCAGCCATTGGTAAAGGTCTGGGCGTGGTTGATGACGCACTGTTTTCATCACTGGTACTGGTGGTGATTATCACCACCCTGTTGTCGCCGCCCTTGTTGAAAATGAGCCTGAAAAAGACAAGCTGAGTCTGTGTCGATGGATGGCGCTTCAAAAATGCAGCAGGCCGAGGCGCTGGTTAAGGCGCTCACCCGTGCGGATGCCTACCACCATCCAAGCCGTGCCATCCATGTCGTGGAAACCCATTGTGCCTGGGTGCTGTTAACCGGAGAGTTTGCCTACAAGGTCAAGAAGCCTGTCGATTTCGGTTTTCTGGATTTTTCCACACTGGAAAAACGGCGGTTTTACTGTGCAGAAGAGGTTCGCCTGAACCGGCGTTTCGCACCGGCCGTCTACCTCGACGTTGTCGCCGTCACCGGTCAGCCCGATCGGCCGCAGATGGACGGATCGGGAGCGGTGCTTGAGTATGCGGTGCGTATGCGTCAGTTTGCCGATGACGGGTTGCTCAGCCAGCTTGCCGAACGGAAACACCTGGATGCTGCACTCATCGATCAGCTCGTTGACCAGGTCGTTGATTTCCATCAGTCGACGCAGCGTGCGTCACCCGATGCACCGTACGGCGAAGCGCGACAGATCCATCACTGGATGGGCGAAAACTTCCAGCATATTCGACCGTCGTTAAAGAGTGCACGGCGAATCGCGCAGCTGGACGGTATCCAGCGGGGAGTGGAAGCCGAGCGCACAAGGATCGAAACACTATTAGCGCAAAGAAAGCAGGACGGCTACATCCGCGAATGCCACGGTGATCTTCACCTGGGGAACATCACCATGATCGATGGCAAGGTGACTTTGTTTGATTGTATCGAATTCAATCCCGAATTGCGCTGGATCGACGTTTTCAGTGATGTCGCGTTTCTGGTCATGGATCTCGACGATCGGCACTACCGGCACTTTGCCTTCCGCTTTCTGAATGCGTACCTGCAGCGCAGCGGAGATTACCGGGGACTCGGTGTATTGCGCTATTACATGGTCTACCGGGCGCTGGTGCGCGCCAAGGTCGCCATGCTTCGCAGGCAGCAGGCGGCCAGGGATTCTGCCTTGTTCGGGACGGCAGATGCCGAGTACAGCCAGTATATAGAACTCGCCGAGAGCTATCTCGCACCCGGCCAGGCGGCGTTACTGATTACCTGCGGCTTGTCCGGCTCAGGCAAGTCAACGGTCGCCAGGCAGTTGAGTGAAACCTCCGGCATGATCCAGATACGTTCCGACATCGAGCGGAAACGAATGTCCGGTCTTGAGGCAGGGGAGAAAAGTCGCTCGGGCCTGGAAGAGGGTCTGTATTCCGCCAGTCAGACAGATAAAACCTATCTGCACCTCGCTGAGCTGGCCACAGGGGTTCTGCAGGCGGGTTATTCAGTCATTGTGGATGCGACCTTCCTGCAACGCAGGTATCGCGATGTATTCAGGCGTCTGGCGGAAAAACACAAGCTGCCTTTTACTATTGTTCATTGTGTGGCGACGGATAAGGAGCTTGAACAACGTATCCAGGCACGCGGGCTGGAGGGCAGAGACCCGTCGGAGGCGAACCTCGAGGTGTTGAACGCCCAGCGTAAAAACCAGCAGCCCTTTGACCCGGATGAGAAGTCATATGTACAACGGCTGGATAGCGAAGCGATCAATGATCCGACCACTGCCTGGAGGCGTGGGGGGTGAAAACAGGTGGGTCTGATACCGTCATGCCAGCGCGGGTACTGCTTGCTCGCTTTGCGTTGCTCGCGGCTATCAGCACTGTAGTCGGTCTGCTGACCCATTTCGTTTGGGGATTGAACCATCAACAGACCATCTCGGTTACCGTTTTCCTGATCATTATCCTGTCCACCCTGTTCTTCTGGGATTTCCGGCTGGCCATCGCCTTCCTCGGGCTTCCGGTACTGCTGCTGACCGGGTCGCTGGAGCTGGAGTGTTTCAAGGCACACTGTTCGCTGGAGGTCATACTCTTCCTCATCGGCATGATGGTGGTGGTCGGAGGTCTCCGTGATCTGGGATTTTTTACCTGGATCATTCAGGGAATAATGAAGATCGAAGGCATGACCGGCCGGCGTTTTGTCCTCGTCACCGCTGTGGTTTCGGCACTGAGTGCGGCTGCCGTGGACGAGGTTACCAGCATCCTGTTCATGGCGGCGCTCGTGTTTCAGGTTTGTGACGTTCTCAAGGTCAGGCCCATTCCTTTTCTCATTATCTGTGTTATGGCCACCAATGTCGGTAGCGCGGGGACCATGCTGGGAAACCCGGTCGGTATCCTCATCGGCAGCCGTGCCGGACTGACCTTCGAGGACTTCATGATCTGGTCCTTCCCGGTCATGTTGTTGTCCCTCACTGTTACCGTCGCACTGTTGATGGCCTGGTACCGCAAGGACATCCAGCAACTTAGTGAGCGCATGGCACAGCGTCGTGGTCAGGCACTTCCTCTGGGCCCCACCGTTGCTGTGCCCTTCAAACGCGGCTTACTGCTGATCTGCGGCACCATCGGTCTCGTCGCCCTGCATCATCGCATCGAATTGTGGCTTGATCTTGAGACCAATACGGTCCTCTATATGGCACCTTTGGTCGCTGCGGGCATTGTGATGATCTGGCGCCGGGAGCGTGCCCGCCACTATATCGAACAGGATGTGGAATGGTGGACGTTGATCTTCTTTCTGATGCTTTTTGGTGTAGCCGGCACACTCCAATACACGGAGGTCACCACAGAAATCGCATTTTCTCTGACCAGGCTGCTCGGCGATCAGACAAACATCCTTGTGCCTGCCATTATGATGATTTCTGCCATTGGCTCGGCCTTTATAGACAATGTCATCTTTGTGGCAGCGTTTATACCGGTCATTCAGGAACTGGTTGGCGAAACGGCTACCGTGCACCCGTTATGGTGGGCGCTGCTGTTCGGCGCGTGTTTTGGCGGCAATATCACCATGATCGGCAGTACGGCGAACATTGTGGCCCTGGGCATGCTCGAGAAGCGCTATCGGACACGCATTCACTTCCTCGAGTGGTTCAGGGTGGGACTTGCCGCCGGATTTGTGGCAGGGTTCGTGGCCTGGCTGGCTCTTCTGGTTACCGGCCCTTTTATGCTTGCCGGGTCGTTCTGATGATCTGTCACAAGCTTCTATTTGGGAGAGCGACTTGACGGATCAATCTATTGCCCTGTCGTCACTGTTCAGCCCAGGACAGATTCTCTCTGGTGCGCAGGGTACCCGAGTAGAAGAGACCACCCGACAAATGATCGAGCTGATCGCCGGCAGCGACAGCTCAATCGACAGCAAAGCCGTCTATCAACTCGTTCTCGCCCGCAAAAGATGTGGGGTAATGCTACTCCAGCCCGGTGTTGTCGTTGTACACGTGCGGATCGCCGGATTGCAAAGACTTCGGCTTGCGCTCGCCACCAGTCGTGAAGGACAGCTCTGTTGCCCCGATCGCGAGGATTTTGTATGCGTTGAAAGCGAGGCTGTTTCCGCCAATCTGATTGTTCTTATGCTGGCGCCAGCCGACGACCCGGCAATTTACCTTCGTGCCGTCGCCGCCCTATCGGCAATCTGCCGGCGCGAGGGCTTTGTCGAGTTTCTGGCAACGCTGGATACCCCTGAGCTAGTCTGGAAAACTCTCGCGGAGACGGGCGCGGCACTCCCGGACTATGTGGCTGCCCGAGACATTATGCGTACCGATTTTGCGCGGCTGCGGGATACCGACAGCCTTTATTCGGCGATAGATCTGTTTTGCAGTGAAGGCGTCACTGAGTTGCCGGTGGTCGACGCCGATGGCGATCTGGTGGGCATCGTGAGCGAAGAAGAACTCATCCGTTTGTGTCTTCCCGAGTACATCACCTGGATGGAAGATCTCTCGCCGATTCTGAATTTCGAGCCATTCGCCGAGATCCTGCGGCGCGAGGCGTACATGCCGGTCATGGAGATCATGGTATTAGCGGATCGCTATGCAACCGTGGATGAGGCGACACCGGCCATCCAGGTGGCCAAAGTCATGATGCGACGTGATGTTAGGCAGGTGCTGGTGGTTCGCGATAAAGAACTGATGGGCATCATCTCCATACAGGATTTCATTCATAAGGTGCTGAGGGCCTAGTGTACTGTCAATACTCAGTTGTCGGGTTCTGCTGCTCATGCCAGATAATTCCATCCAACAGATTGTTTATTATCAATATTTTAAAATTCATAACAGCTATTTCCCTGGCTCTTTCACGGTTGGATCGGCGTATCGAAACCAGCCACACTGAATGTCCAGGATCGGGCTACTTTTAACAAAACTGTTCTGCTACAATGCTCTGGATGTCAAGGTGGGCCCGCCGATTGGTCGGCGGATATCGTGTGTACTGGTGTGGGCCTATGGCCCATTTTTTATTTGTGGTGAGAGTGAATGGCACGTGAATCGGCCGAACTCCGCAAGCTGATTCAGCCGGCGGTGACAGCATTGGGATTTGAGCTGGTCGGGGTGGAGTTCATTCACGGCAAAAGCGGTTTGTTGCGGATTTATATCGACCATGAAGACGGGATTGGCGTCGATGACTGTAAATCGGTGAGCTATCAGGTCAGCGGCCTGCTGGATGTAGAGGATCCGATTCGTGGCCAATATACACTCGAAGTCTCATCGCCGGGCCTGGACAGGCCGTTGTTTCAGGCGCGTGACTATGAGCGGTTTGTCGGTCATGAGGTCAAGTTGCGCTTGTCCGTGCCGGTGGCGGGGCGGCGCAGATTCAAGGGCACCCTGGTCGGTCTGAGGGACAATCAGGTTGTTGTGAAAATGGATGATGAGGAGTTGGTTGTGCCGTTACATGAAATTGATCAGGCACGGCTGGTTCCGGATTACGAATCGCATCGCGCGGAGGGTGCGTAATGGGTAAAGAAATACTGATGGTCGTGGATGCGGTATCCAATGAAAAGGGTGTCGGCAAGGAGGTGATATTCGGTGCTATCGAAGCCGCACTGGCCTCGGCGACCAAGAAACAGCACGAAGAAGACATTGATGCACGGGTTGCAATCGATCGTGATACCGGCGAGTACGACACATTCCGCCGTTGGGACGTGGTCGAGGAGGCCGATGAGTCTGATGAAGACGAAGAGGGCGGCTATCGATTCCCGTCCCGTCAGATTCTGCTTGAGGAAGCACGCCAACGCGATCCCGGCATCCAGGTTGGCGACGTTATCGAAGAACCCATGGCATCGGTTGATTTCGGCCGTATCGGCGCCCAGACCGCAAAACAGGTCATTGTCCAGAAAGTGCGGGAAGCCGAACGCGCGCAGGTGGTG
>JBDNAP010000026.1:0-9418 GCA_039768325.1 Thiogranum sp. | reverse complement strand
TCTGGTAACCCGATTCCTCACCGATGAAGATCTGCACACCCTCGTTCTCGACACACTGATCGAGCAGATGCAGAATATGACGCTTTTCATTAAATGCCTCAAAAAGATGCCTTAAGGTATTGACTTCACATAACTCTTCAAACTCCATCAGGTTGGTCTGACCGGCCAGAACATAGTCACTGCCCTGCTCGGCTTCACCCAGCACCTGATCGGCCATATTCAGCGCCGTGGCCATCATCCGGTTGAGATTCTCACGGGTTTCACGCAACTCCGACACCAGCCGCCTGCGTACCTCATTGAGTTCCCTGCCGGCAAACTGCTCGTTGAGAAAACCGGAATACTGCTGAAGTTCCGATGCTGAATAATTCCGTTCTGTGTGCAGAATGCAGTTCTGCACCTCCTGGTCATCGATCACCAGCACCGCCAACACCTTCTGTTCCGACAGGGGCAGAAATTCAACCCGCTGCAGGGAAGCGTGCTCGCGCCGCGGCAGCGTGACCACACCCGCCAGCCTGGTCACATCGGAAAGCAGGTTGGAGGCGATCTCGGCCAGGTCCTTGGCGTCGGTATCCGCACCCAGGCTGAGCTTGAATTCGTCGATCAGCGAATGCTCCAGGGGCTGCACAGACAACAGCGTGTCCACGAACAGGCGGTAACCGAGCACCGTGGGAACCCGCCCTGCAGAGGTATGGGGTGAACGGACCAGGCCCATATCCTCCAGGTCGGCGATGACATTGCGAATAGTGGCCGAGCTCAGCTTCATGCCGGCGTCGCGTGCCAGGGTCCGCGACCCCACGGGCTGCCCCTCACGGATATAACGTTCTGTGAGCGCTTTCAGCAGATACTGGGCTCGTTCCGAAAGTTCCGGCACTGGAGGGTTAACTCTTTCTGATATCTGATAATCCCTTCACTTTAGCACTCATTGAGACGGACTGCTAACGGCGCATGGGCTTGACCGGAAATGTGGTAAATTCACCTGTGAGTATCCACAAGCTTCGTGTCTGTTTAGGCCACTTAAGTCCCTAAGCGTTTGACCGATAGTAATTTAATTAAAATCAGTATTTTCGACACTATCCGAGTCTATCAAGTAGAATTTTCTCGCCCCGGTGAGACCGATAAAGAGAGCGCCAATATGATTCGTTCAACAGCCCTACTTCCCTTTTTCAAAAGCATGGCAGTACTTTTTGTTTCTATCTCCTCGGTGACGTTCGCCGCTGACTCAACACCACACGCGGAACCTCGCGAACTGGTACTCCTCAACTGGTCCGAGTACATGGACCCCGACCTGGTTGAAAAATTTGAAAAGCAGTTCAACGTCAAGTTCAGGGAAGTCTATTATGAAAGCGATGACCTGCGTGACGACATGATGCTGGAGACCGGTGGCAAGGGCTACGACCTTGCCCTGGTCAATGGTATTTCGGTTGACGTCTATCGCAAACGCGGCTGGCTCTCACCCGTCAATGAAGCACAAATTCCCAATTTCAAGCATATCGACAGCCGCTGGCTGGAAGCCTTCCCCGGCCTGGAGGGTTACGCCGTACCCTACTTCTGGGGCACTATGGGTATCGCCTACCGCTCGGATCTGGTGCCAGCGCCCCTGACCAGCTGGATGGATATCCTGCAGCCGACCGAGTCTCTGCGCGGCAGGATCGGCATGGTGGAAAACTCCCGCGACGCACTGGGCATGGCGCTGAAAGCTCTCGGGCACTCGGCCAACAGTACCGATAGCAGGCAAATCAAGGCCGCCGAAAAACTGCTGCTGAGCCAAAAACCCTACGTTAAAACCTATACCTACATCGCCCTGAATGAAGAATCCGCGCTGGTCAGCGGCGATATTATCGCGACCATGATATACAGCGGCGACGCGCTCATGGTTCAGGAACATCACGAAGAGATTGAATATATAATACCGAGCGAAGGCAGCAATATCTGGGTCGATTACCTGGTAGTCCTGGAAAACTCGAAAAACAAGGAGCTCGCCCGGGCATTCCTCAATTTCCTCAATGAACCTGAGAACGCCGCGCAGCTGGCGGAATTTGTCTATTACGCAACACCCAACAAGGGTGCCGAAAAGCTTCTTCCTGCCGAGTTTCTGGAAGATCCGGTCATCTATCCGAGCGAGGCGGTACTGAGCCGGTCGGAGTTCTACAAACCGCTGCCACCCCGCGCCATGAAAAAACGTAATATTGCGTTTTCGCGTGCCCTGCAGTAAGTGGATGAATGAAGCTCCGCACCAAAATCCTCCTGCTGCTGATTCCACTGATCGTCGTACCGATGCTGACGATGGGCTTGGTTGCCTACAGTGAACTGAACGAAAAATCGAAGCAGAAGGCCTTTGCGGAAATGCGGGCAGCTATCAACCATCTTGCCGGACATCTCGAGCTCGACATAGAGACAGCTGCCGCCAATATCGAGCTGTTCGCTAACCACACCCTGATCAGAAAATACATCCTGACCAGCGACGAGGAGGAGCGTTATACGCTTTTGCAGGGGCCAACACTGCGTGCGCTCCGCAGTTTCCAGGAAGCCTACCCGAGCTACTACGAGATTCGCATCCTGCTGCCCGATGGCTATGAGGACATACGCCGGACTTCGATAACTTCACTGGACAACCTGACCGAGGAGGAAGACCAGAACCCGCTTTTTTTAGCGATGCTGCGAAGCGGCTATTCGGTGTCCAGCCTGATATTCCGAAACCCGGATAACGGCAAGCTGGCCCTGTTCGTGGGCAAACCACTGATACTGCGTGATCCGGCGATAGATGCGACAGGAACACCGGCGACACTGCGCGGCTACCTGGCACTGACCATCGACCTGGACGAACTGGTGTCACACGTCAGCAGCGACGTGATCGGCAAATCGGGTTATCTGCTTGTCACCGACAATCAAGGTAACACACTGATCCAACCCGGGACCGTAGCCGTCGAAAAAAACCGGCTGCGCGATGCCCTGGACACCATCGCGGGGCGCCCTTTCCCGAACAGGCCGGTGAAAGCCGTTCTCAACGAACACTCCTCCTACATAACAGAAATCCCGCTGCTTAATGACCTGCACCTGCTCGCCGTATTACCCGAGCGGGAAATCACAGACATTCGCAACAAGCTTGCTCTGTCGGTCATAGCCATCATGCTGGTTTCAATCCTGGTCACAGCGAGCGCCCTGTTCCTGGTCCTGCAGCGCCTTGTCATCGCCCCAATCCAGCGGCTCGGCGTTCTTTCCAGGGAAATCGGACGGGGAAACCTGGATATTGAAAGCGGGTTGACGTCAAATGATGAGATCGGCACTCTGGCAACGGCGTTCGAATCCATGGCCGGCAGTCTTCGCAAGTCCGATGAGCAGATCCGCTATGTCGCCTACCACGATACACTCACGGGACTGCCCAATCGCGCCATGTTTCATGAGTACCTCAACCATGTCATCGCACACGCTCACCGTAATCGCAAACAGTTTGCCTTGCTGTTTCTGGATGTCGATGACTTCAAGCGCATTAACGACACACTCGGCCATGAAACCGGTGACCTCTTGCTACAGGAAGCCACGGAGCGACTTGCAAACTGCCTGCGCGATACCGACTATGTGGCACGGATGGGTAGCTTTGACGAGCCCGACGAGTTCCTCGCCCGGCTGGGCGGCGACGAGTTCATCATACTGTTACCCGATATCAGCGACCAGCACGCGCCTGGCACCTTGGCCCACCGCCTTATAGAAGCCCTGTCACAGCCCTTCTCCATGTCTGAGCATAAGTTCTACGTCAGTGCCAGTATTGGTATCACCCTGTACCCGGTGGATGGTGAGGAGGGTGCCGAACTCATCAAAAATGCAGACATCGCCATGTACCACGCAAAAGAGCAGGGTAAAAACAACTATCAATACTATCTCGAATCCATGAATGCACTGGCCCATGAGAGGCTGTCACTCGAGCACAAGCTGCGCAGATCGCTGGAAAACAACGAATTATGCCTGCATTATCAGCCTCAGGTTGAGGCTGCGAGCGGTCGGATCGTCGGTGTGGAAGCACTGCTGCGCTGGTTCGATCCGGACCAGGGTCTGATACCACCGGACGTTTTCATTCCGGTTGCAGAGAATTCGGGTCTGATTCTCCCCATCGGGGAATGGGTCATCAACGAAGCCTGCAGACAGAACAAAGCCTGGCAGAAAGCCGGTCTGGAAAAAATCGTGGTGTCCGTCAATATATCAGGCATCCAGTTCGCCAGGCAGAATGTCCCTGATGTGATCAAAGCGGCGCTGCAAAAGAGCCGGCTGCCGCCCGCTTTTCTCGAGGCCGAGATAACCGAAAGCGTCATTATGGATCAACCCGAGCGTGCTATAAAACAGCTTTCTGACCTAAGGGAGCTGGGTATCGGTATCGCGCTGGATGATTTCGGTACGGGTTATTCCTCGTTCAGCTACCTGCACCGATTTCCGATAGACACACTCAAAATCGACCGCAGCTTCATCAGCGACATTTGCAGAAAAACAGCGCACGCTGAAATCGTCGCAGCGATCATCGCCATGTCACACATACTGAAGCTGCGCGTGGTCGCGGAAGGTATCGAGGAAGAAGAACAACTGAGCCTGCTCACCGACAAAGACTGTGACGTTGTCCAGGGTTATCTCTTCAGCCGGCCGGTACCGGCTGAAGAGATAACGCAATTACTGGCCAAGCGCACATTGAAAACGGCGTAGAGCCCTCATTGGCGGCTGTGTTGCCAATAGCGGGAATCCCGTACCTAGAAAATTGAGTTGGCGACGCGACCCGGAACCGATAGCATTGCCTACCTATGAGCACCCCGTTTCAGACAATCGGCCTGATCGCCAAGTCCGGCGCCCCCGCTGTCGCCCATACGCTGACGACACTGATCGAAGACCTCCGGCAGCGGGACCTCCGTGTGGTCCTGGACGAGAGTGCGGCGGTTTACTTCCAGCGGCCCGAGGAGGCGGTTTTAAACCGCTGGGAACTGGCCAAAGGCTGCGATCTGGCGATTGTAGTGGGCGGCGACGGTACCTTGCTGAATGCGGCGCGCAGCCTGGCTGAAGTGGATGTGGCGGTGCTCGGTGTCAATCTGGGGCGACTCGGTTTTCTGGCCGATGTCTCACCCGCCGACATGCACGAACGGCTGAATGAAATCCTGGCCGGACAGTACGAAGAAGAGCACCGTTCCCTGATTCACGCCAGTGTGTTCCGCGCAGGCCGCAGGGTCAGTGAAAGCGATGCGCTGAACGATGTCGTCATACACAAGTGGGACATTGCCCGCATGATCGAGGTCGACACGACGATTGACGGACGCTTCCTCAACTCACTGCGCGCGGATGGACTGATTGTCTCGACACCCACGGGGTCGACCGCCTACGCCCTGTCCGGTGGCGGACCCATTCTCGACCCGGCGCTGAAAGCCCTGGTGCTGGTTCCCATTTGCCCGCATACCCTAAGTAACCGTCCCATCGTCGTCAGCGATCAGGTGGAAATTGAAATCGTTGTACGCGGCGAAAACTCCACCGAGGCGCAGATCACCTGGGATGGTCAGGTGAATTTTGAACTGACGAACGGTGACAGGGTGCGCATCAAGCGCAAGGATCACGACCTGCGGTTGATTCACCCCTGCAACCACGATCACTTCGACATCATGCGAAAAAAACTGCGCTGGGCGGAACAGCCGTAATGCTGTTATCCCTGCATATCCGCGACTTCGCCATTATCGATGAACTGGAAGTCGAATTAGGCCCGGGCATGACGGCGCTGACCGGCGAAACCGGCGCCGGCAAGTCGATTCTGCTCGACGCCCTGGGTCTGTTACTGGGCGACCGTGCTGACGCCGGCGCCGTTCGTCACGGCGCCGGGCGCGCCGATATCAGCGCGAGCTTTGATGTCCGGGCTATAGAATCCGCTCGCAACTGGCTGGCGCAACAGGAACTGACGCTCGACGGCGAATGCCAGATACGCCGCGTCGTTCTCAGCGAGGGCCGGTCACGCGGCTATATCAACGGCTCCCCGGTCCCCATTCAGACATTGCGGGACTTCGGCGAATGTCTGGTCGACATACACGGTCAACACGAACACCAGTCCCTGATGAAGCGCGAACTGCAACGTCAGTTACTGGACAGCCACGGTGGCCATGACAAACTGCTGGCCGAACTGGCCGGCATCCATCGCGACTGGAAACACACCCAGGATCAGATTGAAGCCATTACCGGCACGGGTCAGGACCGCGATTCGCGTCTTGAGTTTCTGAAATTCCAGTTGCAGGAGCTCAATGAACTGGCGCCGGAAGCGGGTGAAGTGCTGCGGCTTCACGAAGAACACGCGCGACTTGCCAACGCCGGCCGGCTGCTGGAGACCTGCGGCAGCCACATTGCCCGCTTATATGATGACGAACACTCGGCACAAGCGGCCATCAGTCACGCCCTGAGCGACCTGGACCCGCTCGCACAGATCGATCCAACGCTCAAAGAGGCCAGCGAACTGATCGACAGTGCGCTGATCCAACTCGAGGAAGGCGTCGATCAGCTCAGATCCTACCAGCAAGGGCTGGAACTGGATCCGCAACGCCTGCAGTGGGTGGAACAGAGGCTGGACGCCTTACACAAGATTGCCGGCAAGCATCGTATCGAGGCGGAAACCCTGACCGATTTCCAGAGCCGCCTGGGTCAGGAACTGGACAGGCTGGAACAGGCCGACCAGCAACTGCAGGCGCTGGAACAAAGGCGTCAACAACTGGTAACGCAGTTCGACAAATGCGCAAAACAGCTGCATCGCAAACGCGTGAAAACGGCGTCCCGGTTATCCGCACAGGTCAGCGACGTCATGCAGACACTGGGCATGCAGGGTGGCCGGTTTAACATCGAAGTCGGCGCCGGCGCGACTGACGCCATGTCTGCCTACGGCCGCGACCAGATTGAGTTTCTGGTCAGTACCAACCCGGGGCACCCCCCCAAACCACTGACCAGGGTTGCCTCCGGTGGTGAACTGTCGCGCATCAGTCTGGCCATTCAGGTCGTCGCTGCGGCCGATACCCACATCCCCACCCTGATATTCGATGAAGTCGACACCGGTGTGGGTGGCGCGGTGGCGGAAACGGTCGGCAAGCAGATGCAACTGCTCGGCAAACATCATCAGGTGATGTGCGTGACACACCTGCCACAGGTCGCCGCACAGGCGCATCACCACCTGCAGGTCAGCAAACTGACCGGTGACAAGACCACGCGCACCCGCATACGCCCGCTGACCGGCAATGAGCGTGTCGAGGAGATCGCCCGTATGCTGGGCGGGCAGACCATCACCGCTTCAACCCGTCAGCACGCACGGGAGATGCTGATGCACGCCGTGCCTGCGGACGAAAAAATAAAAACCACCTGAGTTTCAAAGCACCGCTCGTCCCCTCCACCGCGAATCTGCCGGCCGCACGGGTCTCAGTCGCAGCCCTGCCGGCACCACCCGAATCGGTTCACCCGGGGCCGCCCGCCCAGTGTGAATCTCGCTCTGCTTTTCGCCGGCACTGGAGAACTGACTGAATGTTTATAGATCAATCGCCTAGGTAAAATTTCGACACCTTATGGGCAATACTGCGTATGTCATCATTGGCAGTAATATGCCAATTCTGGCAGCGACAAACTGCCACACCTTTCATGGCTGTCAGACTGCCTGCTGCGGGAAATAACGCCTGTTTTCATAGACAATTTTATAACCCGTTGTTTACCCATCACTACGTTTTCTTTTACCTGTCTCTGATCCCGATTGGTACCAAGTTTGCATTGCGCTTCTGCGACTCTGTCTCTAGCCAACGACATGTAATGATCTGGGGACAGAATCTTTAAATGGAGTGAATAGGGAAGATGGTGCCAATGCCGGAAGCATGTACAGGGCATCTTTGCCGGTTCAGGGGGAACCGCCCATCAACTCGAACATTGATGCAAACAGGTTTTCCACGATGTGCGGTGGAATAACAATTAACGAACTTTTAAGTTTGGGAGCGGAGGTTAAATATGCGAACAATCAAGCCAGAGGCATCGGCCGGTGCACCTCAGGTCGAATCGACCAGAATTTCACCAACCTGTACGATTTCAGCAACAGGATCTTTTGTTGCCGGGATTGTGTTTGCGTTGGCCAGCACCCCGGCTCTTGCGGTCGATACAGACGGGGATGGCGTGGACGATAACCTGGATAACTGCATACAGACGGCAAATCCCGGTCAGCAGGATACCAGCGGTGATGGTTTCGGCAACGCCTGCGATGCGGATTTTAACAACAACGGCATCGTGGACCCGGGTGATTTCTCAGTCATCAAGGCCGCCCTCGGCACGGTCAGTCCGGATCAGGACCTGAACAGCAACGGTATAGTGGATCCAGCCGATTTCTCCGTTACCAAGAGCTCTCTCGGCCAGGCGCCGGGACCGTCCTGTTCCGAGCTGTTTTACGGCTGTGTGGCACCTCTCGACCCGCTGGCAATTCCCAAGTATGTCCTGCCGCTGGTTATCCCGCCGGTGATGAACAATACCGGCCAGCCGGAAGATTACGACATTGCTGTGCGTCAGTTCCAGCAGCAGATTCTGCCGGGCGGACACTGGAATGCCGTTTCCGCAAAATGTGCGGCTGATTCGACATTGTGCACGCTGCCTGCCACGACCGTGTGGAGCTACGGCCCCGCCAGTGATCCGCTGCCCGATTCTTCAGGCATCCCCGGCGGTGCAGCCGGACTGGCACCCGCACCCAACTCCCAGTTCAACTACCCGGCCTACACCATCGAAACCCAGAATGGTGGCCGGGACGTGAATGGCAACTACATGGACAGTTTCACCAACATCACCTGGATCAACGACCTCAAGGATCCGCTCACCGGAGAATTTCTGCCGCACATCCTGCCAGTCGATCAGACCCTGCACTGGGCCAATCCGAAAGCAGACTGCATCGCCGGCTCACCGCGCACCGACTGCCGCGGCCCGAACCCTGATTTCTACAAAGGCCCGGTCCCGATCATCACCCACGTGCACGGCGGTCACACCGAACCCCAATCGGATGGCTACGCGGAGGCCTGGTATCTGCCTGATCCCACCGGCAGTAATTTCACCTGCACCAGCGACCCGGCTGTGGCTACCAACCCCAACAACCCGGACACCTATGTCTGTCAAGGCAGCCTGGTCAACCAGCTGGGCAGTGTAACCAACCCGGCACCCAACGGTGCTGGTTTTGCCAACTTCACCTATAACCACGACCAGCCATCGTCGACCATCTGGTATCACGACCATAGCCTGGGCATGACGCGCAATAACGTCTACGCCGGACCTGCCGGTTTCTTCCTGATCCGTACACCCACGGGTGGTGAAGACGGCCTTGTCGCCGGCGTACTGCCAGCGCCCGCACCACTCAGAGGCGACGGCGTGCTGGAGCTGAATATCCCGGGTGACCCGCTCAGAAGCAGCATCC
>JBDNAP010000189.1:0-3427 GCA_039768325.1 Thiogranum sp. | reverse complement strand
TGCTCAACCTGGGTTATAAAGTCACTGGTTCTGACTTGCGTGAGAATGCAGTAACCCGGCGGCTCGCGGCTCAGGGTGCAGGTATATGGATCGGGCATGAACGCGGTCATGTCGCCGGGTGCGACGTGGTCGTGGTCTCCAGCGCCGTTAACGAGGACAACCCCGAGGTAAAGGCGGCACGTGATGGGCGCATTCCGGTGGTGCCGCGTGCCGAGATGCTGGCGGAGATAATGCGTTTCCGTTATGGCATTGCGGTGGCCGGTACCCATGGCAAGACCACCACCACGAGCCTGGTGGCCAGCCTGTTGGCAGAGGCAGGGATGGATCCGACCTTTGTCATTGGTGGCCGGCTCAACAGTGCCGACAGTCACGCGCGTCTGGGCACAGGCCGATACCTGGTTGCCGAAGCAGACGAAAGTGATGCTTCGTTCCTTTATCTACAGCCCATGCTGGCAGTGATCACCAACATTGATGCCGACCATTTGTCGACTTATGAGGGTGATTTCCAGCGTTTGCGCCAGACCTTCGTGGAGTTCCTGCACCATTTGCCTTTCTACGGTCTGGCGGTGCTCTGTCTGGATGACCCCAATGTGCGTGATGTGCTTCCGGAGATAACGCGCCAGGTGCGCAGCTACGGAATCGAGTCAGAAGATGCCGATATACGCGCCGTGAATATCCGCCAGCGTGGTGAGCAGATGTATTTCGAAATCCATCAGGCGGATCATGCCCCACTGGATGTGATTTTGAACCTGCCTGGTCATCACAATGTTCTTAATGCGCTGGCGGCCGTCGCGATAGCACGCGAACTGGGTGTGGACAATGAAAGTATGCAGCGCGCACTGGAAACCTTTGCCGGTATCGGTCGGCGCTTCCAGATCAATGGCGAGCTGAGTATCGCCGATGGATCGGTGCTGTTTATCGATGACTACGGTCACCATCCGCGAGAGATCGCCGCCACCCTGGACGCGGTACGCAATGGCTGGCCGGAACGTCGTCTGGTGGTGGTTTTTCAACCACACCGCTACAGCCGCACCCAGGACCTGTTTGATGATTTTGCGCAGGTGCTGGCGGATAGCGATGTATTGCTGATCAGCGAGGTCTATGCGGCAGGTGAAGCGCCTGTTTCCGGTGCTGACGGGCGTGCCCTGTGTCGCGCAGTACGCGGCCGCGGGCGGGTTGATCCGGTTTTTGTCGAAGAGGTGGAAGGTCTGCCTGAAGTGCTCAAGGACCTGCTGCAGGCCGGAGACCTGGTGCTGACATTGGGTGCCGGCTCTATTGGTGCAGTAGCAGCTGTTCTGCCCGGGGTATTAGCCAAAATGGAAACAGGGGGTGGTGCATGAATTCCGATGGCAAGTTCCGTATTCACATGGGTTGCGGCGAGCCCTTGCAAAGTCGCTCATGGCTGGTGAATTCACTGCAGGCGCGCGCGTCAACGGGCGACGGTGTCAAGTCCAAGTGCGCGCGTCGCAGGCAGCCTGTGTCAGGGCGGGGGGCAAAGTGCAAGTCATGATGGTAGCCGGGTCTGCGTCTGGTCTGCGTGGTGAGTTGAAATACGCCGAGCCCATGTCGGCACATACCAGCTGGCGCGTGGGAGGACCGGCCGACAGGTGTTACCGGCCTGCTGACCTGGACGATCTGAAACACTTTCTGGCCAGCCTGCCTGAAGGCGAAGCGGTGCTCTGGATCGGTCTGGGAAGTAACCTGCTGGTGCGCGACGGTGGCATTCGCGGCACGGTGATTCTGCCGTTTGGCGGTCTGGATACACTGGAAACGCTGGTTGGTGCCGGAGTGCGCGCCGGCGCCGGTGTGGCTTGCGCAAAGGTTGCACGTTTTGCAGCACGGGCCGGGCTGACGGGGGCGGAGTTTCTGGCGGGCATTCCCGGGACTATGGGAGGGGCATTGGCGATGAACGCCGGCGCTTTTGGTGGCGAAACCTGGCCACTGGTGGCCGGAGTGGCGACGCTTGACCACCGCGGTGAGTTGCATCAGCGCGTTGCCGGTGATTATCAGATCGCTTATCGCTCTGTTATCGGACCGGTGGATGAATGGTTTGTATCGGTCGATCTGCAGCTGACGCCTGGTGATGCCGATGCGGCGCAATCGCGTATTCGCAGTCTGCTGGAGCGCCGTTCAGCGACGCAGCCGACACAACAACCCAGTTGCGGTTCTGTGTTTCGAAATCCTCCCGATGATTTTGCTGCACGTTTGATCGAACACTGTGGCCTCAAAGGTGAGCGGATCGGTGATGCCCAGGTATCGGAAAAACACGCCAACTTTATTGTAAATCTGGGGCAGGCCAGGGCAGCGGATATTGAGGCCCTGATTCGCCATGTGCAGGAACGGGTGCAGCAGAAACACGCTATTCGGCTGCACCCGGAAGTTCGTATCGTTGGTGAGTTCGAGTGACGGATGGAAATGCAAGCACTTGATTTCGGAAAAGTGGCGGTGTTGATGGGTGGGAAATCCGCCGAACGGGAAATTTCACTGCATAGCGGCGAAGCTGTATTGGCTGCTTTGCGCAAACGTGGTGTGGATGCCCATGCCCTGGATGCGGGCGACGAGAATTTTGTGCAGCAGCTGAGCGATGGAGGCTTTCAGCGTGTCTTTAACGCCCTGCACGGCCGCGGCGGCGAAGACGGTATTGTGCAGGGTCTGCTGGAGAGTCTGGTGATTCCTTATACCGGCAGTGGGGTGCTTGGTTCGGCGCTGGCCATGGACAAGCTGCGTACCAAACAGCTGTGGGAGGGGGTGAATTTGCCGACACCGGCATTCGTCACGCTCAACAGCGATGCGGATCTGCAGGCAGCGGTCGATCAGCTGGGCTTTCCGATGATACTCAAGCCGGTGCACGAAGGCTCGAGCATCGGCATGACCAAGGTGCTGCGCGAGCTTGACCTGAAGCAGGCCTGGCGGGATGCAGAGCAGTATGACCGCGAGGTACTGGCGGAGCGCTGGGTAGAGGGGACTGAGTTTACGGCCGCCATAGTCGGCGATACAGCGCTGCCATTGATTCTACTGGAAACACCGCGTGAGTTTTACGACTACGAGGCAAAGTACGAAGCCGACAGTACCCGCTATCACTGCCCCTGCGGTCTGGCGCCGGAGCAGGAATTTCAGTTACAGGAACTGGCGAAACAGGCATTCAATGCGGTGGCTGCGGCGGGCTGGGGGCGGGTCGATTTCTTTCTCGATGCAGCGCACCGACCCTGGTTGATCGAGGTAAACACGGTGCCGGGTATGACGGACCACAGTCTGGTTCCGATGGCGGCAAAGGTGTTTGGTTGGGATATGCCGGAATTGGTGTGGCGTATTCTGGAAACTTCAGCAGAAGACTGAGTATGTCGGCAAAACAGGCACAGGCTAAACGCAAGCAGCAGCTCAAGCCCAGTTTCAACTGGTTAAAACCCGCGCTGGCGCTCGTCACGCT
>JBDNAP010000188.1:0-20884 GCA_039768325.1 Thiogranum sp. | reverse complement strand
GTCGATATTGCTTATGCTCGACCGCGAAGACATGACTATGCATGTTCGCGATCCATTGCTTTCCTTCCTGAGTAAGCTCCAGGTATCTTATCGCGTCTGATATTTTCATCGAACAATATTACGGATAATCTGTTGGTGCAATGACCAGCTTCCTACAACCCTTCCACCTTCTCGTAATCGCCTTGGCCGGCCGGCGCAGTCGGCACCAACACACGGTCATCGACTATCTTTCATACAAGAGAACCGTGTTCTCAAAGAGCAACTGAAAAGCCAGCGGCTTCGATTCACCGATGAACGGCGGATACGACTGACCGTGAAGGCCAAGGTGCTGGGTCGCCGGGCGCTTGATGAACTGGAGAGGCGCATTGGGATGTGATGGCTGCTACAGATTTCCTTACGGTCGAGGTGTGGACACCCCGCGGATCGGTGGCTTATTACCTGCTGTTTGTTATCCATCTTTCAACGCGTTCCATACACATTGCCGGGGTGACTCCGGCCCCGAATGGTGTATTCATGAAGCAGGTGGCTCGCAACCTGACAGATGTAGACGGTGGTTTTCTTTTAGACAAAGGGCTTCTCATCATGGACCGCGATATAAAATATACGGTGGAGTTCAGAGATTCTCTGGATCGCGAGGGCGTGAGGCCTGTTCGCTGTCCGGTTCGGGCACCGAATTGTAATGCGTTTGCTGAGCGGTTTGTGCATTCAATAAAGAACGAATGCCTGGATTGCATGATTCTTTTCGGGGAGGCACCCCTTCGTCGGGCGCTCAGGGAGTATGCTGCGCATTTTCGCAGCGAACGGAATCTTCAGGGTGTGGGGAATCGATAGCTGGAGTCATGTGCGATGGGCATTTAAACCAATGGGCCGATTCACTGCCGAGAACGAGTTGGCGGTATGCTCAATTTCTACTGCCGCGAAGCGGCCTGAAAGTTAGGATTCAGTTTTTGCACCATAGTGCGCAGACAGCGGTAACCGTGATGCGTCGGCCACCTATGTCTGTCCCGACTGCGGTGCACCCATGGTCATCATCGAGATCTTCGAGCGCGGCCAGCTGCCCCGTGTGCCACCCAGGCGGAGATACGCATCATGAGGTTCGCGATCACTGACAACCGGACTTGCCCCGATTGGCCAGAGACGGTCAGGGCACCCTATTAAAGGTGATGAATAGAGCTGTAAGTCGACGCTAAGCAATTGAATTGCTGTCGCCTGACAACCATTTTTCGTCTCGATAATGACTCAAACCCGGTTAACTTGTCAGTACCCCTGACCGGGTCGATATCCCTGTCAGCTGGAAAGATCGATGATGCTGGCCAGCACGACCTGTTTGCCGTGATCCAGGTAAGGATTCAAACCCACTTCCACCGGTATCCTGCGGCCATCGGCCGTAAGCGCCTCTAGTTTCCGGCCTACGCCCATCTTGCGGGCTTCGGGATTGCGCAGGTACTCCGCTCTGATCCCGGCATGCTGAGTGCGTTGTTCGGGCGGTAACAAACTATCGACTGACAGCCCTTTCAAGCCGTCTTTGGCGTAGCCCAGCATTGACTCCGCGGTAGAATTACTCATAAGAATAGTGCCTTCAGAGTTAACCACTACCATACCGACGCCGCTTGCCTCCACCAAAAGACGAAAACGTTTCTCCAGTTCATTGAGACGTTCCATCTGCTCGGCCCGCGCGGTCGCGTAGGCGATGTCGAGGTCCGCGCGTTTTTCCCTCAGTTGACCACCTAACAGGAACAGCAATCCCCATACGTACACCCCCATAAACAAGGTCGCTCCCAGCATAACCATCACGAGAATGTCGTGGCGAAGCCTGACCAGTGCGCCGGGCGGCTGGTGGGCCACAAGCATGGGTGAAAATGCGCTGGAATTAATGTTGGGCGTTTCCTCACCGCTGTCCGAGTCGGCGGGAAACGCGCGGCGGACGGCCGCATCCGTCTCCAGCTTGTCCCAGATCCAGAAGCCGTCGTCCAGTTCCTCATCGCCCGCATAGCTGGCTGACATACGCTTCCACACGGCTGGATGCTGTTCCGGGAAGTCGGCGTCGGGGCCGGGTCGGGAAACTGTCTGGCTCCCTTGTCCCGGTGCTGTCAACCAGTGGCCTTCCTGGTTTATCAGAGAATATTCGCTGACCTGACTGATTTCGTTGGCGCTGCGCAGCGCATCGGTCATGTGTCTCATGGCGACATTGAGTATCAGGATACCGCGCCGCCGGCCATAACTGTCCTGCAATGGGGTGGCGACACGCAGTGTCGGTCCGGCGGGCATATTGACACTGTCGTTGTCCCCGCTCAGATCGAGATGCGAAATATAAAGTTCGCCGATCGGCAGCGACCTGGCGCTTTTGAAATAGTAGCGACTGCTCTTGTCCTGGAGCTGCCCCGTATCCGCGGCTGTGACACTGTGCCCGTCGCGCGTGACGCGGACCCGTTCGGTCCCGTCTTCATCAATCCACCGAATTTGTTGATAGACGGGGTTACGCCGGGCCATCTTTATGAGTTCCGACTGCAATGCCTGCAAATCCCTGAGATACGGCGAATCCAACGCGCGCGTGACCACGGCTTCCCCGGCCAGCGCCTGGAGCTGAACCAGCGAAGTGGATACATCGCTGGCAACGTAGCTGCCGAGCTGGCGCAGCTGAATACGCTCGATGGCGATGATCTGGGCAAGCTGCTCTTTGAAGCGCATGTCAGTGAAAGCGAATGCCGTGGCATAGATGACAACGGCTAGCGCTATGCACAAGGTCAGGAATTTTCTGACCGGAAAACGCGCTGTCCGGGCATTTGCGGGCGCATGGTTTTTGGTTTTGCCATTCATAGAGTTCTGAAGACAGTATAGTAGTTTTTGAATAATCTGGAAGCGTCTGCACAGACCATCCAGTCCCTGCAATCCGCTCGGCTACACCAGCAGTTTTCTTCGTACCAGCACCACCGCGATGTAGTAGCTGGCCGTGGCATAGGTCAGCAGTACCATGACGTGCAGCAAGGGCTGGGGAGTTCAGCGCCCGCGACGAGCGAGCGCGTCAATACGGGAAACGGGGACAGAATAAATGCTACCGGTTACCTCCTGAAATCATTCAGTATGCAGTTTGGCTCTATAATCGATTTAATCTCAGCCACCGAGACATCGAAGATTTAATGGCTGAACGCGGTATTACCGTAAGCTATGAATCCGTTGGTCTGTGGTGCAACATGTTCGGTCCCCAATATGCCAGAAGGTTGAGATGTCGGCACCAGGGGTTCGGTGATACATTTTACATCGACGAAGTGGTTGTGAAGTTAGATGGCAAACAGCAGTACTTGTGGCGGGTTATTGACCAGGACGGCGAGGTGGTGGATGTGTATCTCCAGGCACGTCGTGATGGAGCGGCTGCTATGCGTCTCTTCAAGCCAGGGCTAGGATAGGCTTGTCCTGAAAACACCCTGGTTCTTGTTTGTCGATAAAGTCCTGGAAACATTCAATACCGTCTGCATCTCACTCGCCGCCCCGTGAGAAATGCGGGCTGATATGCCAATAACAGGGCAGAGCTTTCTCACCAAACGACTCGCGTGAGAGAACGCGGTATGCGCCGGTTCAAGTCGGCACAGCAAGCGCAACTATTCTTGAGTGTTCATGCCGCTGTGTATAACCTATTCAATCCTGGTCGGCACTTGGTATCGGCTGGATATTATCGTGAATTGAGGCAGGGCGTCTTTGTGTCCTGGGACACCGTAACAGCAAGATAGTAGAAAACCGGGCGGAAATTTACGATATCCGGAGTTTTAACTTGTCAGTACCCGCCGCGGGATTCATATTTAAGTGTCGTCGTCGGACTGGTCAGAGCGGACGATCTCGACTTTGAATTGTGTCAGCAGAGCAGCCATGGCACCCAGAGCTGCCAGGACCGGTGCCATCGCTGTCAGCGCTCCACCAACAGCAACGCCTGCTGTGAGTGGAATTTCCAATAGAACTTCGTCGTTTGGCTTGCGGATGATCAAACGGCGGACATTCCCTGCGGCAATGAGGTTTTTCACATAGTCCACGAGCTGATTACCCGAAACGGTGACATTTTCAGTGATCGAATGGCCCGGTTTGTCTTCGCTCATAGTTTAAGCCTCCCTTTCAGTACCTTAAACATAGCAGAGGATTCCGCAGGACACGAGTCGCTGGTCTTATTCATTTAATTTGCGGACTGTGGCGACTAATTTAGCGCCGAGCGCCAATACTGAATTCAGATGTTGTTCATCGATAAGAGATCCATCCTCATCAAATGCTTTAAATGCATGAGGCACTGCATGTTGATCCGGTAACACTATAACCCCGATATTGGCTAGTAACATACGCAGGAAAACAAGGCCACGAATTCCTCCTAATGCACCGGGTGAGGTAGACATAATTGCGGCCACTTTGTTTTTATACGCCGCCAGGGGCGGCTCATTCTCAGACTCAGACCGTGATGCCCAATCGATGACATTTTTCAACAGCGGTGTGAATGCACTATTGTATTCTGGTGAAGCAATCATGAGCGCATCATGCTCCATCATAAGTCGCTTAAACTTACCAGCACTGTCTGGCAGGCCTTCTTCAGATTCTAAATCCTGATTAAACATTGGCATCGGATAATCAGATAAATCTATAACAGTAACTGTCGCTCCGGCTTCCTCTGCGCCCCGTGCTGCTATTTTGATCAGCTTTTTATTCCAGGACTCTTTTCTCCCGCTACCTGCAAACGCTAGTATCTTTGGCATATTCTGCACTTTTCGTAAATGTGTCTGATGGTAAACCGTGGGCCAAGGTTTCGGTGTAAATATATTCGCCTTTAGTACGAAAGCCAATATAGAGGAATCGCCGGTTTTCTAACTTTTGCACGGCAAATCTGTCTGTTTCAGCAAACGAGAAAGTGGTCTATCCACCGCCTGGACGGTGTTTTGTGGGATCGTCCGGTCTTGGTGCACGGCTCCGCTCAGTACCCACGTTCCGCTATGATATCGTGCCGATTTCAAGGACGTTGGGCATGATATGGGACAGCGATACCCAAGAAGTATACCAAGCAACGATATCGCGTGCGGAACTGGCGCAAGTACGAAGCCGGACTGCGAAAACGCAGGCATGTCGCATGAGTGGAACCCGGGCCGTTCTTGACCAACGAACTGAATACGAACCCTCTTAAGCTGTTTCGGCAACCGCACGCTTGTTACCACTGTAGACGCCTTTGTTTCTCATCCTGCTGAACGCCTTATCCAGTTCAATCGAGATGAAACTAGGCAGAAAACAGAGCAGGATCAAAGGCCACCATTCGGCTGGAAATTCAGCCGTTCTGAACAAAGTCGCCGCTTCCGGAACAACGGTGGGGATGAAGCGTATGGCAATGCTGATAGCGATGCCCCACAGCAGCCACTTGTTTCCAAACGGATTGAAGGTGAAGATTGATCGGTGGATTGAGCGCGCCGAGACGACGTAGCCGAAGTGGGCAAGCAGAATGGCCCAGAAGGCGGCGGTCTGCGCCTGGGTAAGCAGGAGTTCATTCACGATCACGCCGTTTACCACTGCCGGTGCGCCAAAGTGGTAGTAAATCAGGAAGCCTGGGCTGGCAATCGCCAGACCCATAACGATGACACGTCGCAGAAACAACTCGTTAATGATGTGAGCACTACCAGCCCGGGGAGGGGAAGAGAGCAGGCCTTTTTCCTTGTTTTCCATCATCAGCGGCATGGTCAGCAGGACCGAATCCAGTAGATTGATCCACAGGATCTGCACCGGTTCGAGGACAAAGCGTGCTGAGAATAGCGGGACGAAGGCGGCCAGGAGGATTGCCCCCATGATCAGAAGGGCCTGGGCGGCGTTCGTCGGTAGGGTGTAGAGAATTGCCTTTTGCAGGTTGTTCCATGCGTGCCGGCCCTCTTCAACCGCCGCCACAATGGTGGAGAAATTATCGTCAGCCAACACCATGTCGGAGGCCTCTTTGGCCACTTCGGTGCCGCTTATGCCCATGGCAATGCCGATGTCGGCGGCCTTGAGTGCGGGAGCGTCGTTTACCCCGTCGCCTGTCATTGCCACGACATGATCGTTATTCCGCAGGGCCTCAGCAATGTCCCTCTTGTGTTCGGGGGCAACCCTGGCGAACACGGAGACTTCCTCGGCAACCCTGCTCAATTCCGTGTTATCCATATACGACAACTCTGTTCCTGAGATTACCCTCGCGGCGGAGATGCCGAGTTGTTTTGCGACCGCCTGTGCGGTGTCAGGGTGGTCGCCGGTGATCATTACCGTGCGAATGCCAGCGCCCTTACACATCTTCACCGCCTCGACAGCCGATTGCTTGGGCGGATCGATCATGCCCTGAAGCCCGACAAAGGTCATGCCATGGAGATTTTCCTGCAGCAGGTCTTCACAATCGGCGGAAACCTGTTTGTAGGCGAATCCCAGCGTGCGCAGGGCGTCGCCGGCGAACGTCTTGGCCCTGGCCAGGGTCGCGTGTTTGTCGAGTGCGCGGCTGTTCCCTTCCTCGTCGAGGTCGCTGGAGCACATTTCCACCAGTACCTCAGGGGCACCCTTGGCGAAGACGATGCGCTCACCGTCTTTCTCGGTCAGTACCGCCATGTATTTTGTCGACGAGTCGAACGGGATCTCCCCGATTCGATGGTAGCCGTCGGTTGCCAGTCCCATCTTCGTTCCGGAGACCTTGAGTGCAATCTCGGTGGGATCGCCGATACCTCCGTTTTCACCGCTCAGATGGGCATTGTTGCAGTAGAAACCGGCTTCCAGCAGTCTGAAGAGTGCCGATTGTCGGGAGGGCTGGACCTTTTCCCCATCCTTGTCGAAGTGCCCGTTGATGTGGTAACCCGTGCCGGTCACCTGAAACACAACTCCCCCGGCGTAAGCCCGAGTAACGGTCATCCGGTTTTCGGTAAGGGTTCCGGTCTTGTCGGAGCAGATAACCGAGGTGGCGCCCAGGGTTTCGGCTGCAGGGAGCTTGCGGATCAGTGCTTTTCTTCTGGCCATGATGATGCCTGACAGGGCCAGGATGGAAGTAACCAGGGCGGGCAGCATTTCGGGAATGGCCGCTACCACCAATGACACTGCTCCGAGAAAGCTGTAAGCCATGTCGTAACCAAGATAGACGCCATAGATGAAATTGAAGGCCCCCACCAGCAAAATGGCGATGATCAGGGTGTGCACGAACTCCTTCATTTTGTGTTGCAGCGGGGTCATGCCTGACTCAGCGGCCTTTACCATGTCGGCAATACGTCCGAACACGGTGTTGCCACCGGTCTCGACGACCACTGCCTTGGCCGCACCTTGAGTGAGGTAGGTCCCGGAAAAGCCCATGTTTATCTGGTCGCCTGGTACCAGGTCCTGCCCTGCAATCGCTTCCACCCGTTTCCTGACAGGCATTGACTCCCCGGTAAGGGAAGACTCGTCCACGTGGAGGTTACTGGCCTCGTAGAAACGCACATCGGCAGGGATTTTGTCTCCGCCCTCCATCACCACGATATCGCCGGGGACCAGATTTCGCGCCGGTATCCGCTGCTGCTCACCGTCCCGAATAACCAGGCATTCGGGGACCATCATGCTGCGCAATGCATCCAGTGCTCCCTCCGCCTTGCCTTCCTGCACGAAGCCGAGTACAGCGTTCAATATGACGACGCTGATGATTACGATGGTGTCGGGTAGCATGTGACTCCCAAATGCGGTAAGTGTGCCGGTCACTACAGCAGTCACCAGCAGTATGATTACCATCGGATCGTGAAACTGCCGCAGGAAGCGCACCCAGGCGGGGGTCTTCTTGAACTGGATTTCGTTGGGGCCATGGATGCCGAGACGTTCGGCGGCAACCGCGTTGCTGAGGCCCTTGTGGCTGGTTTTCAGCCTTTGTATGACGTCATTCGCTTGCATTTGATACCACGCACTACGCCTGCCCGTTGTCTGTCCGGGCAGTTTTTTAGATGACATATTGGCCGTAGAGTATGTATGTGCCTTTTCTTGTTTCTTTATGTCCATTTGGGCTTCCGGGCTATCCGAAGGTACCCCTCCCCAGCAGTATCGGATGGGTGAGGGCAAATCCGCTCAGATTTTATAGTGGGCTGTATGAATCCTATGGATAAAAATAAGAATATTGTAATATTATAATATACGGTTTATTCTTGCAATGACTTGTGGTTGTTTCGACGATCTGAACGCAAGCCGATAGGAAGCATCGGCACCCCGTTTAAAAACTTTCGGGGCATGTGTGTCTCCCTGCCAGCGGAGATTCGCACTATTTATACCGAGGGCATACGTGTTCCAAGGCAGACGATCCAACTGGTGGTGTAACCGGGTTATTTCTGTCGGCACCACAGACGGGGTGTGACTCGGTAAGCGTTCGACTATCGCCAGACTGTTGGGGGGAAATATAATGTGGCGACAGACTGTTGGGACTTGGCCGACATAAATAATTAAAGGGATGCCAGACAAATGCCAATGCGTTTTGATGAATCAGGGCTGCACACAAAATGAATGCATACGCAGCTGCGACATAAAGTGCTACGGTGGTGAATTTCATAGATGCCTCCTCCCTGAAATAATCTACTGATGCCTGCGTTGCATAACGATTCGCCAAGCCACAACGATCACGCATACCGAATAAAAGAGCAGCTCTGCCGGGCATCGGCTTTAGTCAATGATTAGCCTCTACACCGCAGTATAAACACGTCGCGTTGGCACCAAACAGCGAACTTTTACCACGCCTGGTTATGAACTATTTACATTCCGCTACCGAAAAGCGGTACAGACAGCTTAACCAGACCAGTTAACTTGTCAGTAACCAGTCTATCGTACCGTTTTCAGGTAATAATTAAGAATACGCCTGGCACAGGATCAATAGCAGACGGCGCTTTTTGATATTATCTTAAAGGAGCTTAAACGCTACTTTCTTGATTTCATTCGTAACTGCCCGGTTAGCACCGTTATCCATAAGGAACAGTGTTTCGAAAGGCACCTGGTATTCCTCTACCAACCAATTCAGAACAGCCTGCCCGCGGATAAATACGCCGCGCTTCTTGATCACCATCACCCAAAAAGGACTATCGGGGAATTGGCGTACTTCCCGCTGCGCCAGCCAGGCGTGCTGGATTTCGTTATTTTGATCGAGTGGCTTGATCAAAGGTTCAAGCCAATCCGGTGGAAGTTCGGGCATGAAAAACGTATCGTCAACACTCGTCATTGTACGTTCCTCAACCGCTGCAGTTTCTTTATCAGTGTGTTCGTCGTAGCGGTCTTGCCACCAGGTGTAGTCTTCATCACGCTCGGCGAGGAAGTTTATGGCGATATCACACGCAGGAAAAGCGAGCGCCCGGTAATCCAGTGCCTTTCGCAAGTAGTCCAGTCCGTTGCGATCACCACGCTCGAGCATAATTATCCCCAACACGAAACTGGCATCTGAATCGTCCGGTACCCTATCTGCGTAGGCTCGATACAGGGGCAGTACGTCGACATCCGGGTCAGACTCTCCGGTCAGTGTAGCCAATTCCCAAAGCTGGGAATTTTCCATTGCTTCAAGCGGTTTTTCTCGCAGCTCGGCGATACGCCTGCTGTTTTCCGAAATTCGTCGATGCTCTGTTGCCCAGGATTCGGAATTGTTCTCAAACCATTCAGTGTCGAATGCCTGGAGCATATGATCAAATTCGGAACCTAACCATAGCTGTGCGGGTTTCTGACAAGTTGACTGGGATCGGGTGATTATCGAAACGAAAAATGGTTGTCAGGCGATAACCAATCGATGGCTTATCAACTTACAGCTCTTTTTTTGACTCCAGATCAGTTAACTTGTCCGTACCTGACTATGTTCTTCATTCTGTGGCAGCTTAGGGTAAGCTTGTCTGCGTGTAGCAGGCACGAGTCGTACTTTGGATGATTGATATGCTTCGACGCCATAACTCCTATACGGTTCTAGCTTCAGGTATTTTTGCCCTGATTCTTGCACTGGGCGTGGCGCGTTTTTCCTATACACCCATGATCCCCTACATGCAGGAGCAAACGGGTATGGGCGAGGCGCTGGCCGGATGGCTGGCAGGCTGGAACTATCTGGGGTACCTGACCGGTGTATTCATAGTGACACACCTGCATGGCATCGTTCTTAAAGATATCTGTTATCGTGGCGGACTGATACTTGCAGTCGTGACCACCCTGATGATGGGGCTAGGGTCATCATCCTGGCTTTGGGGTGTGAGTCGTTATCTGGCGGGCATCAGCAGTGCTGCCGGACTGATGCTGGGCTCTGGTCTGATCCTTACCTGGTTAATCCGCCATAATCATCGCAGTGAACTGGGTCTGCACTTCACGGGTGTAGGTCTGGGAATCGTGGTTGGCGCCATCGCGGTTGAAGTGGCTGCAAAAACATTATCCTGGCAGGGGCAATGGCTGGCGCTGACGGCACTTGGGGCGCTACTCCTGATCCCGGCCTGGTTTGGCTTGCCCTATGCGGACAAAAATGCAGCGTCAATCAGTCAACATCCAGCTGCCGGTAAGCCACCCACAAAAGCCTGGTTATGGCTACTGCAAATTGCCTATCTCTGTGCCGGGTTTGGTTATGTCATTAATGCAACTTTCACCGTGGTTATCGTGGAACAGCAGCCCGCACTGCAAGGTCAGGGAGTTCTTATGTGGCTGCTGGTCGGGCTCGCAGCTACACCTGCGCCCATACTCTGGGATTATGTCGCCAGGCGACTCGGATATCTGCGCACATTACAGCTGGCTTTTATTATGCAGATCGCAGGTATCGTGCTGCCGGTTTTTAGTGGCTCTCTGTCAACGGCTATTTTCAGCGCATTTCTTTTTGGTGCCACCTTTATTGGTATCGTCTCTCTGGTGCTGACCATGGTCGGTACTCGTTTTCCAGATCAGCCCGCGCAGATTATGGCCAGACTGACACTCGGTTACAGTATTGCGCAAATTGTCGGCCCTGTCCTTGCAGGCGAAGCTGCTGAGCTGACTGGCAGTTTTAACGGGTCATTGTTGATAGTGGGTGGGTTTATGTTGACAGGGCTGATGTGTCTGGAGGCTACTGGTAGATTAAGTGCTTCCGGGCGATAATTGAGTGACATATCCGCCATCAGCCACAGTGCACAGAACCGGGCGACAGATGGCCGGTATTCAATCATCCAGCCATTTATATTGGTCTACCACGATGCGGAAATTAAGCTCAATATAAATGGCGCTAAGTTAAGCCTATTTAGCCCATTGTAGGGTCGAATTCATTCGACCAAGCACGTTACCATTCCATCTATCATCCCGGATATAGCCAAATGTGGGTAACCGCCAACAGCTACTGGCCGAATAAATTCGACCCTACAGAGGAAGAGCCGCCTTAACTTAGTGCCATTCAAGCTCAATATTATTAATAGTTGTTCTGAATTCAGCGGGCAACGTGGTTGCCGATAAAGCATTTCTGATGCAGGCAGAACTTGTCGCGGCGGATGTCTACGCCATTATCACGCCTAGCCGGGAATTCCCCAATCCGGACAATCACGGCTGGAATTCCAATAGTGCTTTCGTCGTCACGAAAGCGGGGGTACTGTTGTTCGATACCGGAAGTTCCACCGCCATTGGAGAATCAATTAAAAATCTTATCGCCGGAGTGACCAACCAGCCGGTACGTTGGATCATCAATTCACACGCACATGGTGATCACTGGCTGGGGAATGCTGTCTTCAAGGATACGGTAGAAGCCATCTATGCCTCCGAACCGGTAACAAAGAACATTGCCAACGAAGGTCAGACCTGGGTGGATAGTTTTATGCGGATGACCAGAGGTGCCACCGGCCAGTCTGTCATAGTGGTGCCTGATAGTCTGGTTAAAGAACGCACTGAAATTGCTTCGGGAGGCGAGCGAGTATTGCTGTTCCCCTCTGGCAGCAGTCATTCCCGGTCATGGTGACGTGACGGATTTGCAAGGTGTCATACGCTTGCGGAATTTACTACAGGCATTCCGGACAGCAGTAGAGCAAGGTTATAACGAGGGCAAGGCTGATTATGAAATGCTACCGGATGTGACAAAGGCATTGTCGGCGTATAAACCGCATTACTCCGGGCTGGCAGAAAAAGTCAAGCGTGATATCTCACAGGTTTATCTGCAGATAGAGGCAGCCAGTTTTCATTAACTCGGCGTTAGCGGGCCAAAACGACCTGCAACTGTCTTTGCTCCATGACACAGGCCATGTTGCATGCTGCAGCCAGGCGCCGGCTACCACCAGGGCGGCGGTGATCCGGGGTGGCTCACGGAGTGGCACCGCTCGCAGACAAAGATGGAGAATGCGACACGGTCGTGACACATGCCGCAGTGTTTACCGCGCATGATGGTATCCATCGTGACCTGATTTGTGCCGGCCTTTTCCTGAAATGGCC
Source organism: Thiogranum sp. (assembly GCA_039768325.1). Classification (GTDB taxonomy): domain Bacteria; phylum Pseudomonadota; class Gammaproteobacteria; order DSM-19610; family DSM-19610; genus Thiogranum. The sequence continues at coordinate 8,524 of JBDNAP010000188.1, read as the reverse complement.
GTGGGTGGCAGTTTGAGCAGTCCAGCCATTCTGTATGCTGCTTGTGTGGAAACATCACCCATGGCATCTCTCGTGTGTTGCGCATGATAATCTCATCACTGCGGCGCTTCATTACCCCGGCGCCGGACACCGAGGCGCGCGGTGCTATCAGGCCCTGGTCGAGGGCTTGCACCCAGTCGATGTTGCCCTGTCTGTCGGTCGGAAAACGCTGCAAGGCATCGGCAGCGGACTGCAGTAGGGGATAAGCCGGCCCCCGTCTGTCGTAGAGCGAGGACTTGGCGCCGAATCGTGGTTTGGTGACGACCTTTGGCCTGGTCGGTTGCGGCGGTACCGCAGCGGCGATCGCAGAGGTACTTGCCGGCGATTCCTGCACTTGCTCCGCGGTGCCGGGTGACGGGCCAGTGGCGGCGGCTGCAGCCGGCGGTGGGGTCGATGCGCTCTGATCAGGCCGTTGCCGATTTTCCTGGCAACCGTGGAGCAGGATCAGCAGACTCGCCGCCAGGAGTGGCCGAAGATCGGAGATCTTCATTTCTTGCCGGTGCATGATGGTAGAATGGGCTCCCCTTCGTTCACCTGTAGTCTGAGAGTGTAGCGGATTCAATCCTGTCTTACCGAAGCGGTGAGTCCAAAATGGCTATTGGTCTTGTTGCAGGCAATGTCTTAGGCAGATACGGGCTCAGTGGTTCACCTCATCAGCAACTCGCGCAGCTCATCGGTGCCGCGCCCGGACGATACCGTGGGTTCCCTGGCGGTACCGGGTAACTGAAATCCTCCGTTTCAGGGCTCACGCCTCAATTGCAGGTACTGACCGACGAGGCTAGCCTGCATCTCGGTTACGGCTGTACGGATACAGATTGCAAACGGCTGGCAATACCGATGTATCTCTGATTAATTCCCGTACCGTCGTTCCGGCGAACGCCGGACAAAAGCGCGCAGCGCATTGAACGCCAAGGGGCGGCCCGCTGGGTGAGCGCAGCGAATCATCCAGGAAGATCATGCATCTGGATGCCGGAACAAGTCCGGCATGACGGATTGATCAGCGGTGCCCTGAGTGAAACATGGAATGTAAGCTAAGCAGGCGCTGAATTCGTTTTCTCTTCGCTGAGACCTCAGTTCGTATAGGACCGACAAGCGGCATACAGTGACTCCACCGCTGCGGGATCCCTGCCAAAAGGACAGCTCACCTGGCGCTGATGTTCGAAGTACTTGCCGGTGTGTTTTCCTCCGGCATCACTGGTTGCAAGCCACACCGGGGTTCTTGCCCCGGCGTCGGGCGTCTCGTGTCCGCCGAAGCCCAGATTGTTGCTCAGGGTGGAGTTGACATCGCCCGGATGACAGGCGTTCACTTTAATGCCGAACGGCTGCAGTCGCCCGGCAAAGGCCACTGTCAGCATTCTGTCGGCCTGTTTGGATTGTCGGTAGGCGGCATCATTGTCGTAACGCCGTTTCTCGAACTCGAGGTCTCCGAGATCAAGACCACCTGCCCAGTAGCTGGCCACGTTGATGACGCGTGCGGCAGACCCTTGCTTGAGCTGTTCGGTGAACAGCTCAATCATCCAGAAGTAGCCCAGAACATTGGTGGCGAACTGCATTTCGATGCCTTCGGGCGTATGTGTGAGACGGCGCGGTGTGCTGGCGGCGTTATTGACCAGGACATCAAGTGGTCCTTTCCAGCGTTGTGCCAATGCCGCAACAGAAGCGTGTCGCGAGAGATCAGCAAGTTCATAGCGAACCCGGGGGTTGCCGCTAATCCGCGAAATGTTCTGTACACAGCGGGCTGCCTTGTCCTCGTTACGGCACACAAGTACGACATCATAACCAGGAACCGCAGCCAGTTGGCTGGCAATAGCCATGCCAATGGCTCCGCTGGCACCGGTCACCGCGGCAATACGTTCACGATTGCCTTCTTGTTCGAACATTGCTGCCATACTAGCGTAACTTATACCCGGGACGGAAGATCGGCGGAGTGGATCAGGACGGATCAGGGTAAGCTGACCGCAAACGTCATGATTGCGTACTAGACTTTTCTGAACGCAATATGACGAATTCCAGACGCCCGGGCACTGGCCTGATGATAGAACAGGGAATCAGACATTCGGTGAGAATTTAACTTGTCAGTCCCGGATGCAGACTAATTAGCCAGACGAGCACCAATGATGCCGAATCTGATATTTGCCAGTTGATCTTTCGTGATATTGTTCATGCCAAGATCGACTATCTGTTTCTTACCGGCAGCCAGGACGCCATTATAAGGGCGTTTAATGTTTCTTGTTTTTCCATTACTGTCACGGTATTGAATAGCAATCACAACGTCTTTTACATTGCTCGGCGTTGGATTGGAAATTTCAGCCTTGAGTCTGCCCTTGTCATCCAGGCCTGTTCTCAACTTGATATAGCTTTGAGGATTGTCGGCAAGGTCAATAGCCATTAGTGCCCGATAGGCCGCTTTTCCCTCAGTAGTTTTATTGGAGGCGGCTTTTTTATAGTAGGATTTGGCAGCTTTCAGATTACCGTCCAGTTTGGCAAGGTTGCCGAGAGAGTGGTAAGCATTTGCGGTTGGAAGTAGTTGAATACTCTTTTCAAGATCACGCTTGGCGTTAGCTGAGGCCTTCAGGGTTTCATTGACCTGACCACGTTTCAGATAGTAGTAGAAAAAATCATCATTCAAGGTGATCGCTTTGTCATAATGTTGTTTAGCCATTGCATGCCGTTTCCTTTTTTCTTCAATGTCACCACGCAGGGCGTGGAAATGCCCTTCGCGTGGTTCAAGACGAATGGCTTTTTTCGCCAGATTAGCGGCCTTGCCGAGATCACCTTTCTGAAGCGCCTTGCGGCCCTCATCATACGCTTCATAGGCGGGTTTGCTGCGTTTAATATGAGCAGTCCTGGCCTTGAACTGGTCCTCACCGCGAATACCATCCTGGGGCAGGGATGCCGCTGTCTTAATATTGTTCTCTACGCGTTCCTGTGACGGTGGATGACTGGCAAACAGGCCACTGAGCCAGTCCTGATTATTTCCCTCGGACAGCCGTACGAAGGTGCGTTGTAGATCGACTGCACCTTGCGGGTCATAACCGGCTTTTGACATATACTTCATGCCATAAAAATCAGACTCACGCTCAGCGTCCCGCCCATATTTCTGTGTCACCAACTGGGCTCCAACCCCCGCACCCAGTTGGGCAAGCTGTGCATAATCTTTTCCCTGCGTGCCGACTACCGTCGCCATAACCGCGCCCTGAATCAGCATGCCGCGTGACATACTGCTTGCAGTATGCTTGGCCGCGGCATGGGTGATCTCATGACCAAGTACCGCAGCCAGCTCAGCTTCACTCTTCAGTTCAGTCAGGAGTCCGCGGTTAAGGGATATTTTTCCACCTGGCAGCGCCCATGCATTGGGTACAGAGCTATTCAGCACTTTGAATTCGTAGGGAAGTTTCCGATCACTGACTGCCGCCAGATTTTGTCCCACCTCATTGACATATGCGGTGAGTTTCTTATCCACGACATAATCACCTCCCTGGGACTGGCGTAATGGGGCGTAATTATTTTCGCCGATCGCTATTTCTTGTGCCTCGGAAACCAGGCTCAGCTGATTTTTGCCGGTGACAGGGTTGACTGCACATCCGGTAAGAATGGAACAGGCGAGTATGATACTGAGCGGAAGAATTTTCATGTTATGACCCGGTTTTGTCAGTTTCAGGTACTGCTCCGGCACTGCGCAGGCAGCATGCCTGGAAAAGAAGCCATAAATTCGATACTGACAAGTGAAGTGCGGGGCCGGACGATAACTGACGGATGAGTAGATCGACAGCCCTATACAATCGGTACCGGTTTCCCGCTGACTTTATTCAGTATACCGTCTGGCGCTACGATAAACCCATCTTCAGCCATCGAGATATCGAAGAAATACAGGCTGAACGCGGTATTACCGTATGCTATGAATCCGTTCGTCTGTGGTGCAACAAGTTCGCACCCCCAATATACCAAAAGATTCAAATGCCGGCATCAGGGGGGCGGCGAACCATCCTAGAGCGACGAAGTATTTGTGAAGATAGACGGCAAACCAATCTGGAAGGAAAAGTGCGTGGCTTCGACTAGACCTGGCAGTCACCATCATCAGACCGCTAACTGTCAGATCGAATCAGCGGCCGTTTGAATGACTCAGTAATCTGTGGAAGCGGGGTGAAAGCTTTAACTACCCGGTCTTGTGAGGCCTGATTGCAAACACGTGCCGTAGGTAGTACTTCCTTTCGCGCATTTACTGCCGACGCCACATTCTTTGTCAAATGAGCATGTATTGCCTGGCCGGCCCCTTAAATTCGCCGGATTATAAGCAGCCTGTTCATCAGGGTGATTAGCGGCCTGCAACCCGCCCGTGCAATGGCCGGATAGGTTGCAACCCAGCTTTACGCATTTCGAGTCCGCGCCACATTCCGAATCGTATAAACAGGCTGATGCATAATTTGAAGCTGGACCCAATAGCGTGACAATCGCAATTCTCAGCAGAATGTTTTTCATAATATTATCTCCCTGCCCGGAAAAATCAGAAGATAGCCCACCACGCTACTGACAAACTAACATCCTGTCTTCGATAGTTTACAAGTGAATTTGGACAGGCGCCACCGCTTTCCCCCGGAAATCTTCCAATACGCTCTCTGGCTGTAGTACCGGCGGCTGGACTTCAGGTTGTCGATACCATAAATATTACTTAATGCCATTCAAATCATCCTATTACCATCGTACCCTGGTCGGCTACAATTTAGAGTATGTTATCCACTCTTCAACCTGAGCTAAGGAACCTCCGATTCTAATATTCTGTCATGATGCCAAGAATAAATGAGGCTGAAGCTTTTGGTGCATTGTATAAAAGCAACACAGCGTTACTGACTTTTCGACTTATTGCCGTAGTAGGTCTGTTTATTCTGCTTGATCATGGTTACAGGTATCTCACTCATCTCGATGAGTCATATTTGCATGAACCAGTTCTACTGTTCGCATTTTTTAAACAACAGGGATGGCTACTGTCAGGACTAATGTTGCTTTTGGCCATTAGCGGTTTACGTTATGGCCGGTTCTGGATTAACTGGCGGGAAATTGACAGCGGCTTGGAAATACGTAACTTCATAACGCTGTTGGGCGGTGTATTAGGTCTAGCGTTTGCCATACAGGGATACAATTATTATTTTAACCAGGGCTATTATCCTGATCGATTGTTACTACTGTTATTGATCCCCCTGATCTACTGGCGTCCTGTCTTTGTCTTTCCACTGTTAGCTCTACTACTACTTTTGATATGGCAATGGAATGCCCCTTTAGGTGGTTATATCTGGGGGACGATACATCATGCCTCACAGGTGCTGATACTGTTCAGTGCCTGGTTAGTAGTCAATGCCTTTAATCGACATCAAACTTCAACAGATTTTGTATTTTTGACCTGCTGTTTGACAGCATCAGTATATTGGGCGCCCGGTTTTCTGAAATTCAACATGGATTGGTTGACACATGACCGGATTCATTACATGCCGTTGGCAGCTTATTCGCATGGCTGGCTGACGTTCCTGAACCCTCAGCAATTGCTTGCCTATGCCAATGCCATTATCCCTGCCGAAAAGACATTACATATCATTGTTCTGGGTTTTGAGCTGGGAGCGTTGATTAGCCTGTGGCGGCGCAGATTATTTCTCGCCTTGCTGATTATCGCCCTTACATTTCATTTTGGCGTTTTCGCCGCCTACGGGTATATGATGTGGGCCTGGATTACACTCGATATCGGATTGCTGCTGTTAATTCTGCGCATGAGATCAAGCAGTGCGCTTTTCACCCCGGCACGTTTTGTTCTTTCGATTTTACTCATACTAGTATCTGAATGGTGGCTCAATCCACCGAGGCTGGCCTGGTATAATACGCCTCTAAATTATACCTACCGCTATCTGGCAACCGGCGACAGCGGCGAACAATATAATTTGTCACCGCGTTTCTTTGCGCCTTATGGGGATATTATGACTATGGCAAATTTTCGCTATATCAGCCCGGGACCAAGGCTCGTTGGTCCTTATGGCATGTCACGCAACAAAGAGATGGCAGGTAAACTAAGGACAGCAGAATCCGCCGATGATATTTTTGCACTGGAAGAAAGTTCCGGTAAGAACGCATATAAGGAAGATAAGGCCGAAATATTCTATACGTTTATCCGCAACTACCTGAGTAACTATAACAACGCCAGTCAATCAGGCCGCCGCTGGTCAGATATCAATTGCTGCAAGCCACCTCCGAATTTCTGGAGCCTGGTACCGGACAAGGCCTATACCGGGCAAGAGCCTGTTAAAAAACTCACCATTACGGAAACAACAACTTTTTATAGCAATGGTGAACTAAAGGATATACGCCAACTGGACCTGAAAACGATCGATATTCCGTAAAAAGCATTTAGGGGACTCTGATTGGTTCGTCGTCCCGGTGCAGGCCGGAATCCAGCGCGCCTGAACATAATACCGGATTATTCGCTGCGCTCGCCATGCGGCCGCCCGTAGCGCTTTCAAAGCGCTGCACGCTTTAGTTCGGCCTGTGCCACACTGTGACAGTATTTAGCCTGTGTGGGAAAGCGCGCAATGAACCCCATTTCAGGGGGTTACCTGTTTCACCGCGCTTTTAAACAAAAAGTACTTTTCATGTTTGGTTTTAAGTTCTCCGGACAGATCATTTTCAACAGCCACGAAATACTTTCTTCTTTCCCCATCAGGAAGTACGCAGACATTTTTCCTGCCCCAGATCCGATACCTTCTTTTACCTATGAAATCATAAACCGGGTTCCTCAGAATGGCGGGTATCAAATGAAGTGCTCCAGCCAGTCTGTTGTAAGGAAAGTCCAGTTGTTTCATAATCATCAATGTAGCGTCGGATTTCAGGTAGATGTGATCATCCGCAGATATACAAACGATGCTGTCACCACCTGTCATTCGATCCAATCGGCTCTGAACCTCTGGACTCAACTCTACGGACTGCAGAGGGATAAACTGGATACGGTGTCTTTCCGTCATCCGGTCTATGACAAAGTTTACCCAGCCCTCGCAGAACAGGCACACGCCATCATATAAAACGAGCATCTCTGTGGCCGATTTCATATGAGAGTACGGGGTTGCTTCCATGCGCTTAACATACACTGATCCCGCAAGGCCTGGCCAAGCTCCGTCCTGATTCCCGCTCAATGATGCGATCGGAACCTAACTGTGGAGCACAAACAGATCGGTTACCGGTTTTAGTCTGCACCCTGTTCGTCGGTAGCATGTCCATTGTGTTCGGTGCTGTACCGGCTAGTCATCCGCGGTCATCAATTCCGGCGGCAGTTCGATTACGATGATATCAGCCTCAGGGTCAGTGAGGGACGTCAAGGCGCAGAAGCTATGCTGACAAACACCAATTACCATTCTGCCATTTGAGTGGTTCGCTGCCATTGCGCAGCCCACCTTGCTGAAACAGTCACCCGACAATGAGTAGCTGGTTCCGTCCTCGAACTGAACGATCTGCCGCTTCATTTCGCCCAGTGCAACGGTCTGCATAAACGATAGCGCGATCAAGAGGAGGAGGGGTCTCATACGAGCTGCCGCCATCTTTTATGGCTGTGAAGCCCGTTCATATAGGCCTGCGACGATCCGTACTCTCCGGCCAGTCCATTCAGAGTGGAAACTGCCCGGCGATGTACTCGAATCACCTCGGCGGTCTGCATGGTGAATTCTGCAGTAATATCCGAGGGTGAGATGTAAGGTTCAACATTCTCCAGGGCGTACGCTTGTGCAGACAACAAGCCACTATGCACACCGAACAGCGGCACAACGATGGCAACTACGGACATATTGGTATTATTATTCATCGTCAGTGGTTTTCCGCCTACCCGATCAACAGTCCGACCAACTGCACCCGTATTGACCTGCGAGCATGCCTGCATGCTCTTACGAACAGGTGTAACTGGCTGGAATTCAATCTAAAACTGACAACCTTGTCGGTTACTGCACCGTTTGTGTGCGGGCGTTTCTCAGTGGCTATTGAACACCCTGCACAGTTAGATCACCGATAATACAAACTACTACCCTAGGAATTTAAGTATAGCGCAATAGAAGGTACCTGCAGATTACACGGGTCTGGTTGGCGTTCCCGACAAATCGTACTGTCTGATTTACAGGTCTTTTTTGTGAGAAGCATCAGTCGAAAATCATCGTTTATCACCACTGCCAAAGATAGTTAAGAGCCATGTTCCATGGCATATAACTCTCCCGTCTGCTGCTGATTGCCCAAGCCGGTTGGCTAAATCGCGACCAAGAGTCCGTCCCCGGTGATAGAAAGTTTTCCCCTTGAGTTTGTTATTCTAAGGGGTGCCTTGGTAATCGAGATATCGTCTGGATTTACATTACCGTAATCCTTTGGTGACAACAGCCTCCAATAGACCAGTAATGGGTTGAACAGAAGATCGGTAGTCGACTGCACTTAGGTACAGCCGATCCTAATCCTGGAGCCACTCCAGTTTGTACAG
>JBDNAP010000025.1:0-5200 GCA_039768325.1 Thiogranum sp. | reverse complement strand
GGTTGGGACTACGGGGCCTCGCATGTGACGCAGATGAAACGGCGCTTTTCCGATGAGTTTGTCAGCATGTCAGAGGCTGCCGGTTTCAGTGACACGGACGAGCCAATGACCCTGGCCGGTTTTAGCTACAACTTCAGCGATGATGTGAATATCGGTGCAATCAACCTGTACTCATGGGATTACTTCAATACACTCTACGCTGAGGCAAATGCGGTGTGGAGTTTCCGGCAGGGTCAGGCGCTGCGCCTGGGTGGGCAGTTTACTCACCAGAAAGATGTCGGCGACGCCATCGGCGGCGACTTCGATACCTTTGTCTACAGCGGCAAAGTGAGTGGCAGCTGGCGCAATGCGATCATCACACTGGCTTTCAGTTCGACCGATGACGACGCACGTATCCGCAGTCCCTATGGCGGCTATCCAGGCTATCTGTCCTTGATGTTGAGCGATTTCAACCGCGCCGGTGAGGACGCCTGGCTGGCAGGCGCGTCGTACGACTTCGCGCCCATCGGCGTGCCGGGCCTGAGTGGCTTTGCCAATTACGCGCGCGGGTATACGCCGGATAGCGGATCGACCGCATCGTCCGATCAAAGTGAATTTGATATCACTGTCGACTATCGATTCCAGTCCCATGCCGTCAAGGGCCTGTGGCTGCGCGCGCGTGCCGCCTTTCTCGATCAGGACGAAGACGTCGCCGGTGGGTTCGATGTCAGGGACTACCGCGTGATCCTCAACTACACGCTGCCACTGCTCTGACTGGATGCGGCTGGCACGAAATGGCCAGAACACCTCGCTAGCTCGTGTTAAGAAGTGGAGACTGGCCGGGTTCAATCATCTCGGGGCCGAAGCGGGGGAAACGAAGTGCATCATCTTATCATGCGAGGAGATCATCACGTGCTGATCAGGTTAGCAGGCTTGCTGTTACTACTGGTAATTGCAGGCACCGCCGGTGCCGGGCATCCACTTGAGCCCATCGATACGTCGAGCCCACGAGCAACTTTCCAGAGTTTCCTGGCTGTCACTGAAGAGGCGGGACGCCTCTATACCGAATACCGTGATGCGCCGAGTCCAGCGACGCAGAACGCTTTCCTGCAAATCGAAGATAAAGCCGTTCGATTGCTGGATCTGAGCCAGGTCCCGCCTGCTGTGTGGTCCGAGGCCGGCTTCGCCACCTTTCTGCTGCTGTGGGAGGTTACTGCCCGCATCGAATTACCGGGCCTCGATGAGATTCCCGAGGCAGCCGGTGACGAGGTCGGCGAGCCACCCAGGTCCTGGCGGCTTCCGGGCACCGAGGTCACGATTGCCGTGGTAGAGGAAGGCCCGCGTGCCGGGGAGTTTCTGTTCAGCCCGGATACGGTGAAACGGGCGCAGGATTTCTACGAACTGGTGCGTGAACTGCCTTATGTGCGCCCCGTGCCGACAAAGAATCTTTCCCGGACCGAACAGTTGATCACCGGATGGATGATTCCACTGGCCTGGGTCGAGGCACTTCCCGACTGGGCCAACACCGTTGTCCTGGGCCAGGTGCTCTGGAAATGGATGGCGATGTTTATGCTGTTAGGACTCGCACTTTCTGTGCTGATCCTGGTTTTTCTCTGGACCCGACGCAAGTCATGGGATGGCTCCTGGCGTTCATATTTGCGCCATCTGGGCACGCCGGTGGTGATCCTCCTCATTGCGCCCATGCTGCGTTCTCTTGCCGGCGATCAGATCAACGTGACGGGATCCGCAGCGCATATGCCCGATTATATCGTCGAGGTGGCCGAGGGTGTTGCGCTGGTCTGGGTCGTGTGGCTAACAGCGAACTGGATCGGCTTGAGTATCATTGCCTCGCCACGGATTGACGCCCGTAGCCTGGAGGCGAATCTCATACGGCTTGCTGCGCGCTTCGTTGGTATCCTTGCAACCCTGGTACTCGTTTTCCGCCTTGTTAACGACCTTGGCGTTCCGGTATACGGTCTCGTTGCCGGCGCCGGTGTGGGCGGCGTCGCCATTGCGCTGGCGGCTAAAAACACCCTGGAAAACTTCATGGGCACGCTCAACCTGTTCGCCGACCGTCCGCTCGGCATCGGCGATCTGTGTAGCTATGATGAGGACTCGACGCCGGGATGGCGCCCGGTCGGCCGGGTGGAATCCATCGGCCTGCGCTCCACCAAGATCCGTCGTTTCGATCGGACCCTGGTCACCATCCCCAACGCTGATTTTGCGCAGCGGCACATCGTCAACCTGAGTATCTGTGACCGCATGTTGCTGAGTACCACACTGGGTCTGCGCTATGAGACAAGCGACGACCAGCTACGTTTTTTGCTGGCGGAGCTGCGGGAACTGCTGCACGCGCATCCGAAAACCATTCACACCGTCGATGATCCGGTTCGCGTGCGCTTTGTGGAATATGGCGATTATTCCCTGAACGTTGCGATTCGGGTCTATATCAGAGCAACAGATTACAACGAATTCCTCGCCATACAGGAGGATATCCTCCTGCGTATTATGAAGCTTGTCGGACAGGCCGGGACCGGGTTCGCTTTTCCGTCACAAACGCTGTATCTCGGTCGCGATGGTGGGCTCGACAAAGAACGACAAGACGGCGCAGAGAAGCAGGTGCGCGAATGGTCATCGGCACACACCTTGCCGTTCCCCGATATTGCCGAGGATCAGCGTAGGAAGATTACCGACACCCTCGACTATCCACCGGAGGGTTCGCCGGGTGCAGAGGAAAGTTAGGTAATCGCAGATCGCCGGCTGCCTTACGGATGTCCGATTTTTTCAAAAGCCGACGTTCGTTGGAATTTCACGAGTGACTTTTCCTGGCCGAAAGTACGCCTTGCCGGCCTAGCAAAAAACCCGTGCGCAAGGATCAGCGCACAGCAAGTTTCGGGTTTCGGCACTTCGCGAGAATAAGTACATCAGAAGAGAGTGCGAAACGCGTAAGTATCAGTCTGAAAATTAGGGTAAAAAATTTACGCATGATACTGTGCGTAACTGGGGGATAAGGTGGCCTCCCTTGGGGACGCCATTTTGCCTTGTAAGCGTCTGAAATAGAAATAAAAAATTATACGGAATAATGCCGCTCAAGTGCACCGGCGTGTAACACGCGGATTTGCAGATAAAAAATGCAGGGGGTTCGCGTACCCCGCCCGACGCCACACTATCCCGTGTGAGTCTCATCTCCCAGTATCAATTATTTTTTACATATAACGTGCTGGCATAGCTGAGCGCAGACGAAACGTTACGCCACCAAGAGCAAGTTCTGTAGCATCTCTTATCCACGCTAAACTCTGCCACTGGCCTCTTCGCGACTATTCTCTGCTTCCAGCTACCAGAACTCAGATGCGCGGTGCCTTCCACATATTTTCTCTGGCTGGGGGCAGTGTAGATACCCGCGGTCCTTTGGGTTGTGGGGAAAGCTCCCAAAATGGGATATTTTCGCTTGCTCCCATAATGGGAGCATGTTAGATTGTGCCGATGAGGGTGATCGCAAAGTCCAAGCTGAGGCAGTTTTGGGAGAGTAGCCCGAAATATAGCGATGCGAAAAAGCAAATGACGGAGTGGTACAACTTTTGTGCGAGAGCAGAATGGAGTACGCCACACAAGTTGAAGGCGGATTTACGTAATGCGAGCATCTTAAAGAACAACCGCGTCGTTTTTAACCTTTGTGGTAATAAATACAGAATTGTCGCGCTGATGGACTATGTTCGGCATGGGATGCTGATTCGATTTGTGGGAACACATAAGGAATATGACGAGATCGAGGATATTGAAAATATTTGAGGTTTATGATGAAACTGAAACCTATTAGAAATGACCGGGAGCTGAACCGTGCGTTAAAGCGCATCGATGAGCTATGGGGCGCAAAACCCAATACGCAAAGAGGCGATGAGCTGGATGTCTTAATGCTGCTCGTTGAGAAGTATGAAGATGAACACTATGCAATCCCTGCATCGGACCCTATTGAAGCGATCAAGTTTTTAATGGAGCAAAAAAGTTTGTCGCGTAAAGATCTCGAGCCGTATATCGGGACGAGTGGACGCGTGTCCGAGGTGCTGAGTAAAAAGCGAAGTCTAACGCTGGGTATGATCAAGAAGTTGCACGAGGGTTTGAAGATTCCATACGACTGTCTTATCGCATAAGGGAAAACGACATAGACATTTAGTAGCTGAACCAGTAATGGCTTGGGTTAAACACAAATGGATCTTCCCAGCTAGGTTTAGAACCGGCGCTTACAGCTGGAAGGCATCCAAGCTGGCGTGCCAGCGTCTTCGCGAGGCTGTCTCCGAGATCAAAAAGGTTGCGAAGAAAGCCCCGGTTCTTGGAGCAGAGGGCGCTGTCCGTTTGATCGAGAAACTTTGGCCGGCCCTGGAGCATGTCGACAGTTCCAGCGGTGCTTTGGGGGCGGCCGTCAACAAGGCGCTGGATGCGTTGATACCTATTATCATCATGGCGCCAGCTGATGAGAAGACGCGCGATAGCTGGCTCGATCGGGTCTGGCAGGCCATGGCAGATGATGGTGTCGACTACCTTAGCCCGGTGGGTGACCGGTGGGGTGAGATCTGTGGATCGGCGGAAGTCGCCGGTAGATGGGCCGATGAACTGGTCTCAACACTTCGGGCCTGCTGGACAGATCCGAATCCGGGCGGCTATTTCCATGGCGCGACGGCGTGTTTGTCCTGTCTGCTGGTGGCGGAACGGTATCGGGAGTTGCTCGATCTGTTGGCATTGCCCCGATATCCGTCCTGGCATTACCGACGCTACGGTGTGGAGGCGCTCCTGGCCCTGGGCAGGAAGGCGGGCGCCGTCCAGTATGCCGAGGCCTCGCGGGGATTGAACCAGCCGGATGCCGTGATCGACCAGGCCTGCGAGACGATCCTGATCTCGTCGGGCCTGTATGAGGAGGCCTACCAGCGCTATGGTTTGGGCGCCGCGGTGGGTAATTCCTTTCTCGCCCGGTTTCGCGCTGTCGCAAAGCGATATCCGATAAAGGACCCGTCACAGATTCTTGCCGACCTCATTGCCACCACACCGGGCGAGGAGGGCAAGTGGTTTGCAACGGCGAAGGAACTCAAGCTTTATGATTTGGCGCTGGAGTTGGCGAACCGGACCCCCTGTGATCCGAAAACGCTGACAAGGGCGGCAAGGGATTACCTCGACATGGAGCCGGCATTTGCCCTCGGTTCTGCCATGGCCGCACTTCACTGGTTGAGTG
>JBDNAP010000187.1:0-4908 GCA_039768325.1 Thiogranum sp. | reverse complement strand
GGCTGAGACCACCAAGACCATGATTGAACGGGTTGAGGACCGCTTTGGGATCAAACCACAGCGTTTAATCGGGGATACTGCCTATGGCACCGCGGCCATGCTCAACTGGATCATCGAAACAAAACAGATCGAACCACACACGCCGGTGTGGGATAAAGCCGAACGTCAGGATGGCACTTATGGCCGATCGGACTTCACTTGGAATGCCGAGGCCGACTGTTACACATGTCCGGCAGGGAAAACGCTGCCACGCTATCGACGCAAGTTCAAACAACAGCGCACGGGCGTCAATAAGGACAACCACATAAGATATAGTGCCAGCGCGCACGATTGTGAGGCCTGCGAACACAAGCCACGATGTTGCCCCAACGTACCGTGTCGTAAAGTAACCCGCAGTCGTTATGAATCATCACGTGAAGTAGCCCGCGCCGTTGCACAAACACCCGCTTATAAGAAGACACGCCGGCAACGAAAGAAAGTAGAGATGCTGTTTGCGCACATGAAACGCATACTGAAACTGGACCGTCTACGCTTACGTGGCATGAGCGGTGCACATGATGAGTTCCTGCTGACGGCAACCGTACAGAACTTGCGCAGGATGGCGAAGCTGCTCAGCCAACCACCACCAGACAGCAGGATAGGTGCGTCTGCATGACCGCAAACCACCCGATTCAACCAACAAAACCCATCATCTGGACCGATGGTGGCACATCAAGAAGATCATCCCTTGCCAAATAGCCGACTGCAGCCTTCACTATCATCCAAACACCGAGTTTTTCAACACAATAGGCCGGACTTAACCGTACACAATATCGACAGGAGTTGGTTCTGGCCTATCCGCGAACGGCAGGTTTCTGGCCTCAATACGACCTACATGCTTTGCTAATATTCCTTTTCTCTAAAAGAGCAAGTACGACCCAATCCGGCCTTTAAGTCATTTCTTATAAACGCAATGACTTAAAGACAATAAACGGTCCGTGCCAGCCAATCGTTAATAACGTAATGCTTGCGACAGACTTACAAATCACCTAAATCTTGATTTAGATCAGTTCTACCCGACCTCAATCAGCGTAGCCTCCATAAACAGGATCGCCAGGACGGCACAGGGCGACAGGATTTCATATAACCACGCCGAAGGAACTATCATGAAATCACGTCTGTTGGGTGCGATATGCGCTGCTGTATTCATTAATATTGGAATGGCTCTTTGCAAAACATCGGTTGAAATTCCTATCCTTTTTTCCAAGTCCCTTACCATCGAAAAGGAGAGTTGCCATGCGAAATCCATGTCTAACGTCATCGTTGCTGCCCCTGATGTTGTTGGCGGCAGGCGTGTTGCTGGCGGCCCCGGGTGTGTGGGCCAAACCCCCGATCTGCGACCGCGACAAGCCGAACCAATATGACCCGGAATGCGTCTGCCCGGAACAACTCAGGGAATTTGCCATAACCGGGCGCTTGCCCACTGATCTTGCTGAGGGCAGCGCCGTATCCGTCTACCCGCAGGGCGGCGCGGAATACGTCGTCTGCATGCCCCCGTCCGCGTCTTGGAACGGAAACATGGTCTACGCCTCGATGGGAACAGTGAAGCTTGACCCAAACGAGAAGGAAGGAACCATCGTTACCGTCGCTGGCCAACTGGACAACGATGGCGCACCACTTTCCGGCTTGTTCAATCAGGCGGGTTATGGATTCGCCGTGGTGGCGCCGCCGCAGCTACTGTCGGTCCCGACACGCGAGGCGGATCTTGAGCGTCTGGTGGAACTCGTTGAGATCACACTGGGGGAGCCAACCTTTTCCTACGTGGTCGGTTTCTCTCAGGGAGCCATACCCGCTACCCGGCTGCTGGAAAGAAGGGGCGATGACAGACTCTTCTCCGGCGGCATCTCCGCCTGCGGCCCAATCGGCAGCTTCGGTAGCGTTCCGGGCCAGATCCAGCCTAGTGAGCCACCTCTTTTCTTCACCCAAACAGAATATTCGCTTCAGTTCCTGGTCATCGTCGATCACTTGTTCCCCGAGCTGAAGCTGCTGCGGGATATCCCACCACCCTTCGTTGAGGTACCACGGGTACCCGCCAGCACCTTGGCAACGTGGGACGACGACGCGGTGGAAGCAGTCTTCGCCGATTCGATCAATGCAGGCAAGGTCGTGCAATTGCTCGAGGTTATGTATGAGCTTGGGCTGCCGGTCGCGGTCGCCCCCCCCAACGTGCCGATAGAGGAAACACTCGCCGAGCTGCTGGAGGAAGTGACGTTTTTCGTGAACGATTCTGTCTCGGACCTCGGCGGCAGCATCTTCGATAACTGGGCGACTGAATATCCCGATCCCGAGCTCAACGCAGGAGTCAGGCGTTACAGCTCCACCTTTTACCCCGCCGATATCGACGATGCATTAAGCCCTTACGAGACATCGGGTCTGCGGCCAGGTGACCCACCGCTGGTCGCCTTGCACAACTTTCTGGACCATCGGGTACCCTACGATCATGTCGTGCTATACGCGCTGAAGAGCGATGCCACCGCGCCGATTATAAAGTTTCCCATTCCGCTCGGCGGAATTCCACGCTACGGTCACTGCGACTTTACGGCTGTGGAAGCCGCGCTCGCGTTTCGGTGCCTGATAGGCGTAGTCGAGGCAGAATTGCCGCCGCTGCTGGTCTGCTCCCAACCACCGACCACCCCAGGCATTCCTTAATCGCTGCCGCAGGCAGCTGGCAGCCCCATTGACCCGTGGTATCCTGACCAAGCCGCTTGCGGGTATAACCCGCAGGCGGATTCGGACCGTCGGTGAATACTCCATCGGCTAAAGCCGGTGCTTTCCAGTTACGGCTAAAAATCGGTTCGATAGGTCATTCGGCCGATTATTCTCTGATCCATCGCCTTAAGGCAAGGGGTTTACGGATCCTCTATCGGAGAGCCTAAATGTCCGTTTATGGCCGGTTAAGGAAGTACTGGCTCCCGCACCAGTGTAGTTTTCTGTATCCGGGCGACGGCAAGTTTCTGGCTAAAAAAGGCCCTACATGCTTTCCTAATATTCGATTTTTCTAACAGGCAGGACACGGCGGCGAACGGCCGATTGCAGATAACTCAACCCGCGAGGGACTGCGCACGAACCGCCGGATTGAACTGCGTCGATTGCAGTACCACACAGCGGCCGTATCGATAAATGGTTATCGATACGATCCCTATGTCATCGCTACTGCTTTTTCGTAGCGGCCGTCTGGGCGGTAAAGTCCGGCGCAGCCGTTCCAAAGGGCGTGGCGAAACCGGACACCGTTGCGTGATCTGACAACGTGACGGTCTCAAGTCCAAGCGTGCTGGTCTCGATTTCGTAGAATGCCGGATCGGCATTGCTGCCTGCATCAGCGCCGGTACCTTCGAAGTCGTAAAGCGACACACTGCGGCCGTTGATCGAGTCAAGATCCAGCGCCAAAGGCGAGACATTGTCGCTTAGTTGGACAACATCACCTTTCAGGATAGACAGGTACATGCGGGCATAGCCGTTTGCGGCACTGAACCGCATGTCACTGACCGAGTCGTTGGTCAAGGTGCCGAAAGCAGTGATGGCCTGGCCCACCGAAACCGCCTGAATACCGAAAGTTTCAGCCGACCCCTGCCTAGTTACAATCGTACTGTCGCCCAGCTCGACACTGACATGGTCATTGAATACGACTGTGCCGTCTGTGCGGACCAGAGTCGCGCCCTTGACGCCGATCACATTGCCGTTTCTCTCCACCACGGTGCCACGCACAACGTCCATGGTCCCGCCGGGTACACTGCTTCCGGCATAAACTTCACGCGCCTGCAGGCGCATCGGTGTAAAACTCAGTTCACCGCGAGCGATCACGGCAGTCAGTTCGGGCATGCCCTCCAGTACCCGCAACCCCTCGGTACCCGTATAGGTGACACCATCGATTTCATACAGGGTTTGATCGCTGGTGTTAACTTTCAAGGACCCAAAAACACCGGCACCAGTGCGTATCGGGTGGAAGAACGGCCGAATGTAGGCGCGGAAACTTTCATTGGACAGGTTGACTGAACGCAGTGGCCCACGCACCCGGTACTCGATCGGTGCACGCGGATCGACATCGGCTTTGAGCACCGGATCGACTGTCAGCTTTATCTCGCTGCCGTTGAAGGAGACAACGTTGGACGCCTCAAGATCGAAGTCCAGCACCAGGCTTCGCGGTATGCCCGGTGCAATCGGCAGCGAATTTTGGCCATTCAGTTCCACCGCGGTTTGTACGGTGGTAACAGGCGCGCCGTTCTGGTCGACGATCGAGGCCACCGGTGCCGCATTACCATTGGCGTCCTCGACCTGTATATCCGCGTTGCTGTAATCCAGCACAATACTGCCGCGCACATAGCGCCCGTTAGGTACGGTGGCGGCGGTGACAAACTCGGTCAGATCCGTGTAACGGGTGAAATCTACACGCGTGTTCAATGGTAGAGTTTCGACTATGTTGCCGTTTGCGTGTGTCAGTTTGACAGAAAGCACATCGACCGTGTAGGTAACAAAATCACCCTGGTCATCGGTCAGCGCAATCAGCACTTCACCCTGGCTTGCGGTGCTGTCGCTGCCACCTCCCCCACCGCCGCAGGCGCCCAGGCTGAGAACTAGGAAAATCATTGGAAGTCCCTTTTGCCAGCGGGTCGCGGTCTGATGTGAGTGGTTTGCCAGCAGGTCGCGAAGGGACTGAAAATACATGCGCTTTGCTCCAGAGATGGTTATCACCAGATTATCGGCGGGAAACACTATTTCTGAACGGCACGTCTGTGGCTAACCCAGCCGTTGGATTGACTTCAGGTAACGGCAGGAGTTGGCCGGTTATGCCCGTTGCCGATCCCGACAGCCGGTGTGGATCCCGAAGACGTTCAACGGCAGGTAACTAGCCGGAACACGTCCTACATGCTT
>JBDNAP010000024.1:0-7446 GCA_039768325.1 Thiogranum sp. | reverse complement strand
CGGCCGGCTTTATGCGGGACGCAAAAAAAGATAGCTGGCGTGTGGCGATAGAACTGCGAGACCGCAGTCGCGAATTCATCTTACGCCACTGCGGTGAACCTGATCTGGCCCGATGATGCTTTCATGCCAGCGACTGGGCGACCAGCATAGCCAGTATGGTGAGCAACAATACAATAACCCACTTCAGATGGTGGGCGATGCTACGCAGTAACTTTTTACTTTCTTCATCCATCCTGCCTGCCCCTTTATATCTTACAGTTACAATACCACCGACCGGCAAGCGCGGACTGTGATCATTGTGCAGACATCAATCAGTCGGCCTCTCGATCAATGTCGCAACAGTGAGGATGGTCGGGCTTGCCCGCTTCTTCGACCGACAGCACGCTGCCGGTGACCGGATTCGGACGGAACATGGTACAGCCCTTGAGCCCCATTGCGTAAGCCTGTTCGAAAACCGACCGGTAGCCCGCGAAATCACAGTCCTCGGGAATGTTGATGGTCTTAGAGATGGCATTGTCCACATAACGCTGGATCGTGGCCTGCATCTGCAGGTGCACCTCGGGCGCCACACTGCGCGCATCCACGAATGCCGGCGGCAGGCTGTCCGGTCCGTGCTCGTTCTGCCATAGACGGCAGGCATAATCCACCACCTTGTACTCCTGCAGTGAGCCGTCCGGCTGACGGATCCGGCGCAGGTGACAGGCCTCAAACACCGGCTCCAGACCGCTGGAGATATTATTGGCCAACAGGCTGATGGTTCCGGTCGGCGCTATCGCAATCAGGTGACTGTTGCGCAGACCCCGGCTGGCAATAGCGCTGCGGATATCCGCGGGCAGCGTCTGCACAAAAGGCCCGTGCAAAAACCTGTCTGCCTCAAAAGCCGGGAATCCGCCCTTTTCCCCGGCAAGCTGTGCCGAGCTGCGGTAGGCCGCATGGCACAGCGTCCGCATCAGCTCGGCGGCGGTCGCGAAGGATTGCGGGGATCCGTAGCGGATACCAAGCATGATCAACGCATCCGCCAGGCCGGTAACGCCCAGCCCGATACGGCGTGTCTGCAGGGTCTGCTGGCGCTGCTGTTGCAGGGGAAAGCGCGATGCATCGATGACATTATCCAGCAGGCGCACCGCCAGCTGTGCGGCGTCCGTGAGGGCATCGAAATTGACGCGCGCCTTGCTGCTGAAAGCATGATCGACGAAACGCGTCAGATTGAGTGAACCGAGGTCACAGGCGCCATAGGGTGGCAGCGGGATCTCTCCGCAGGGGTTGGTGGCGCTGATACGTTCACGGTACCAGAGATTATTGTCACGGTTAATACGGTCGATAAAAAGGACACCGGGTTCGGCACAGTCATAACTGGCACGCATCAGCCGCTCCCACAGTTCTCGCGCAGGCAACACCGTGACGACTCTGCAGGCGACCGGTGTTTCATGGCCGGGCCAATCGCGTTCCACCAGCACCTTGTCCGTATCGCTATCAGCGTCTTGCAGTTGCGCGGCGGGAAATACCAGTGCCCAGTCGGCCTTATCGTCAACCGCCTGCATAAAGGCGTCGCTGACCAGCACCGACAGGTTGAAATGGCGCAATTCCCGCGGATCCCGTTTAGCATCGATAAAAGCGAGGATGTCCGGGTGATCGCAACGCAGTGTCGCCATCATGGCGCCACGGCGCGCACCGGTCGACAACAGCGTCGCACACATGCTGTCCCAGATGCGCATGAACGAAACCGGGCCGGAGGCGATGCCGCCAATACGCCTGGCGTGACTCCCAGACGGACGCAGGCTGGAAAAATCGTAACCGACACCACCCCCCTGCTGCATAGTCAGGGCACCTTCTTTGAGTGCCGTAAAGATGCCCTCCATGGAGTCCTCGATGCCGCCCATCACGAAACAATTGAACAGCGTCACCCGGTGCCCGCTACCCGCACCGGCCATAATGCGTCCAGCGGGAAGAAAGCGGAAGTCCGCCAGCAGTTGATAAAAAGCCTCTTCCCAGCCGTCCTGCGCCCGCGCCTCCACCGTGGCCAGTGCGTGGGCAACGCGGCGCCAGCTGGCATCGACGTCCTTGTCCAGCACAATCCCGCTGTCGCGGTAACGGTAGCGGGTGTCCCAGATCATCCGTGAGAGCGGTGTCGTGAAATACTCGGCAGTCATTGTCAGTAAACCAGCACGCGGATACAGGTGCTACACTTAATCATATGCTCTATCCGCCGGTTCATGGCAATGATTTTTATCAGGTTCATGCGGTGCATGCGCAATTATCGCGCTGCTCTGCGGTATGCAACAGGGTTCGGTGCTGGTCGGGAAAGTGGCTTGCGCCAGTCTTAAGCTGCCTGATCACCGTTGAAGTCGTTGCAGAGGAGTCAATAATGGCATTACGAATACATTCCCCGGCCTTTGCCAATGGCGGGGAGATCCCGTCAAAGTACACCTGCGAAGGGGATGACATTGCGCCGCCACTGGCGTGGGATGGCATTCCCCCCGATACCCGAAGTCTGGTGCTGATCGTAGACGATCCCGACGCCCCTGATCCAGCCGCGCCGCAAATGACCTGGGTACACTGGGTGGCCTACAATCTCCCGCCGGATAGTTCCAGTCTGCCCGAAGGCGCTAGCACATCGCTGCCCGCGGGGACTGAAGACGGCATCAATGACTGGCAGCGGACCGGCTACGGCGGACCCTGTCCGCCGGTGGGCCGGCATCGTTATTTTCATAAGCTGTATGCGCTGGACATCGTGCTGGCGGGACTGAACAAGCCGACCAAGGCGCAGGTGGAATCAGCCATGAAAGGCCATGTCCTGGCACAGGCTGAGCTGCTCGGCACCTACCGGAAGGGCTAATGAGTCAGGGCGCACGCCGGTAACACTCGATCTTGAAGCAAGCGACACAAGCCGCCTCGACAGCGTGCAAGTTTGCGTCCAGGAGACCCGTTCACAAGGCATAGGCGCCTTGTCTGCCGGTTCAACTATCGCGGCTGCTGTAGTAACCACGTCGTACCCCGCGCAGCAGGTCTTGAAAATCCTCTCCCCGGGTATGTACCAACTGCGCGTGGTCTCCTGCTTCGAAATATATATCGTCGAGACCGCTCAGGGCCTCGTCCAACAGGGTTTCGACACCATAGGCGGGCCCCAGCGGCGGCACCGCCCCGGGTTCACAATCTTTGAACAGTTGCGCGATCTCCTCTTCAGTCGCCAGCTGCAGGTCCCGCTGGAGTTCTTTGCCAAGCTCATCCATTTGTAACCGGTGATTGGCAGGAATAATAACGACGGCATAGTCAACCGCGTCTTTTACCACAACCGCCTTGGCAAATTGGTATTCGGGAATATGAGCCGCTATCGCCGTCTCCCGGCTGGAAGTGGTATGCGGATGCAGCAACAGATCGTATTCCGCTTTCCGCTGCACCAGAAAACGCTCTTGGGTCATGGCGATGGTCACTGTGATACTCCCTGGGATACAGTTTTAAGCCGGGTTTCGGGTGGTGCCAGCGGCGGCACTTCAGGCGGTGTGCCGGGTGGCATCTCCAGCGGTGGTGGCGGTTCCGACTCAGGCACCGGCTCAGAGGGCACTTCGGGGGGTTGTTGCGGGGGCAGCTCGGGTGGATTTACAGGAGGTACCTCCGGACCCCCGGCATAAAGTGTCTGAGCGGATAACACAGCATCCATGGCTCACCTCCCTATGCATTCGCCACTACTAAGTCTAGTCCATTCAGGAGCAAACGCCATTCAGTCGGTATCAAGTCGGCAGACAGGGACAGCAGGAACAATGCCTTGTTATTGTTTAGAATGGCAATAACCATTCATCAACTTTTGCGACAGAAAACCCATGACCAGCTTGCTGCCACTTACGCCAGAAGCCATGTGCAGGCGGTGTGATCCGGACCGCTTATCCTTTACCACAACCGCCGAACTCGAGGATCTGCCAGGCATCATCGGCCAGGACCGGGCCATTGATGCTATCCGTTTCGGCATCGGCATCCAGAATCCCGGTTACAACCTCTATGTGCTCGGCCCTGCGGGCATCGGCAAGCACGCGGCGGTACGTCATCTGCTGGAGGAACACGCTCAAGCCGGCGCCAGCCTGTTCGACTGGTGTTATGTCAACAATTTCAATCAACCTGCCAAACCACAGCTGCTGAAACTGCCATGCGGCCGCGGCTCGAAATTACAGGTCGATATGCAGCGACTGGTTGAAGAATTGCGCGTGGAGATTCCGGCTGCGTTTGCCGCTGATGACTACATTAGAGCCTTACGCCAGATCGAAGAAGACTTCGAAAAACAGCAACGAGACGCGTTCGCACAGCTGCAGCAGGACGCAGAACGTCAAGATGTCAAATTCATTCAGCAATCAGGGCGCTTCACCTTTGCAGCTCTGCGCAAGGGGGAGGTCCTCACTACCGATAAATTTGAAAAATTGCCGGAGGCCGAACGCAAAGGCATCGAGGTGGCGATCGAGGCCTTGCAGCGCAAGCTGCAGGAGATTCTGGATCAACGCATTCCCCTCTGGCAACGGGAGTCACAGGCTCGTGTCAAGAAGCTCAACGGGAAGACCACCTCAACGGCTGTGGATGGCATTGTCCCCGTGCTTAAAGAATCGTACCAGGATCTGGCGCCGGTGCTGCGCTATCTCGATGCTGTGCGGGACGACGTCGTCGTCAATGTCGACGCTTTCCGCAAGCAGCCGGAAAACAGCGACAGGGAACGGGGGGCGCTGATCCCGGGCAGCCTGCCGCGGCGCTATCAGGTCAATCTGATGGTGGATAACAGCAAGCGGAAATCTGCACCTGTCATATACGAAGACAACCCGAGCCTTGCCACCCTGCTTGGACGCATCGAACACACGGTGCAGTATGGCACGCTCATTACTGACTTCACGCAGCTCAAAGCGGGTGCCCTGCAGCTGGCGAACGGCGGCTATCTGATACTGGACGCGGGCAAACTGTTGATTCAACCCTATGCCTGGGAAGGCCTCAAACGTGCTCTTTTTACCGGTGTGATTCGAATTGAATCGCTGGCGCAGATGCTCAGCCTGGTGAGCACGGTATCGCTGGAACCGGAACCGATACCGCTGGAAATCAAAGTGGTCCTGCTCGGCGACCGCCTGCTGTACTACCTGTTACACGACCTCGACCCGGAATTTGCCGAGTTATTCAAAGTGGCGGCCGATTTCGATATGACACTGGAACGTTCTCCTGAAACCGACCTTTTGTACGCACGCCTGATTGCAAGCCTGGTGCACAAAGATAGTCTGCGTCCTTTCGATCGTGGTGCCGTGGCCGCCATCATCCGGTTCAGCATGCGGCAGGTCGAGGACTCGCGCAAACTGTCGATGCATATGCGCAGCATCACCGATCTGATACAGCAGGCAAACTATTTTGCCGGGGAAGGCGGGCGTGAGACGGTGACGGCGGACAACGTACAGCAGGCCTGGGATGCCGAGATCGTACGCCACAGCCGTTCACGGGATCACCTGTACGAAGCGATTCAGCGCGGCACGGTAATGATCGACTGCGACGGTAACGTGGTCGGTCAGGTCAATGGCATGAGCGTTATCGAACTCGGTAATTTCAGTTATGGCGCACCGATACGTATCACCGCCACAACCCGGCTCGGTGAAGGTGTGATGGTGGATATCGAGCGCGAGACCGAACTTGGCGGCCCGATCCATTCCAAGGGTGTGTTTATTCTGAGCAGCTTTCTGGGTGCACGTTATTCCCGCAATGTACCCTTGTCGCTGGCCGCCAGCCTGGCTTTCGAACAATCCTACGGCGGCGTCGAGGGCGACAGCGCCTCACTGGCGGAACTCTGTGCCCTGCTGTCATCGCTGGCTGATGCTCCGCTCAGACAATCGCTCGCGGTCACCGGCTCTGTCAACCAGTTTGGCAAGGTCCAGGCCGTGGGCGGGGTAAACGACAAGATAGAGGGCTTTTTCGATATCTGCAGGCAGCGCGGCTTAAGCGGAATGCAAGGTGCGATTATCCCGGCCGCCAACGTCGAACAGCTGATGTTGCGCAACGATGTGATCGAGGCCGCCAGGGCCGGTCAATTTTCGATCTATGCGGTCGCGACTGTCGATGAGGCCATCGAATTGCTGACCGGTATGGCAGCGGGCAAAGCGGACGAACAGGGCCTGTTCCCGGAAACAACGTTCAATGGCCGGGTACAGACACGTCTGATCGAGTTGGCCACCATCCGTCATTCGTTTGCCGAAGCAGCGAAAGGAGATGCGGAAACGCCGCCTTAGTTGCCGACTCCCCCCGGCGCGATGGCGGGTTTTCCCGCTCAGCCTTTCTGACAGGCCACGGCACCTTACCAGCGCCAGACAGATCGTGAGCACCTGGAAATAGCGGGCGGAAGCACTAGACTGGTGGAGACGGCATACGATAAGCCGCCTGGTAACTATCCCACCTTTGCTTTATCGCTTTGGAGGCAACGGACGCTGATGAGCTGGGCACTTGAATTTCACGACTCCAGACTTGCCGGACTGCATCAGCTGGGGCGTAATATTACCATTCAGTTTGAACCGGCCTATCTGCACCGCTCCGATGGCGAACCGGGCATCAGTCCCGGTTCCGGCTGGCATCAGAACGCCGAACTTGTCTTCCGCTCCGCCTCGATCGACGGGCCACCGGACAGTGAAGGCTCGGTTTCTGAAGGAACACTGAATTTTCAGGGTGTTAAAACTGAATCTTGTGCCGGCACTCTGCAGCAGGGTGTGTGGTGGCGTGGCTGCCAACTTCACGCTTAGCGATGGCAGTTTCCTCAAGATCAGGGCCGAATCGGTAGAGCTCAAGTTGCTCGGCGAACCGGTTTATATCGATACCTTCCCAGGAGAATAACACCGACAAATCAATAGCCCCTGCCCGTCTCTGCGCCGGTTGCGGGACCTCGGGGGTATCCCGCCAACTTCATGACACTCTGCCTGAAACATATTGTTACAGTTTCTCACCACACGGAAATACCTCGGAAACATCCCATCGGTAGCCTGTCAATCAGGAAAACCGGAAATAGCCCCGGTTATCGACCGCAAAATACCGCTGTCACCTCAATGGATGAACAACCTGTAGTTAAGAGGAGACCTAAAATGGTATTCGACACATTTACAATCGGTGGATTCATCGCGGCTGCCGCGATAGTCGGCATCCTGGTTACGATGGGAATCAGGACCATGACTCATTCACGTGACAGCGATGCAAACCAGTAAAACATGCGCTGACAACCGCGCCGGTTAAACGGGGCCGGGGGCAATTTTCACCAATTTGACTCGGCCCCATTCGTTGACAGCACCTATGCGAGGCCATCGGTTACCAGACGCCTCAACGCAGCACGATCCAGCTTGCCATTCACGGTACGCGGCAAGGATTCAACTTTCACAAAAGCACGCGGCCGCATGGCGCCCCTGATAGCATCGCGGCAGACCTGTGCCAGCGCCGCCTCGCCGATGTCGCCGCGAT
>JBDNAP010000186.1:0-2899 GCA_039768325.1 Thiogranum sp. | reverse complement strand
GGCCTTTTACACTATGAAAATTATTGACGCCAAGGCCGAATCATCAATCTCCTACGGTGGGCTGATCGAGAAGATAGAGATTCTCCGATCAACCCTGAGGTGGGCATCGAAGCTCGACCGTGCGCAGATCCAGAAGCTGCTCAAACAGTGTAATTCGCTGCGCGACGAGGTCATGCAGCTGTCGCACAAAGAGCGTTTTATCAAAGCATCTTCCAGCGGTGCCGGGTCTCGCCGCAAGCAAACGATTGCACAGCGGCGCAAGGCTCTGCTTGACCGCAGTTTTGTGTTTGAAGGTGTATTCGGGGAAAGTCAGAAGCTTATCGATGCTCTCGAGATTTCGGAAAAAGCAGCCCCTACAGACTTGCCGGTATTGATTGATGGTGAAAGTGGAACCGGCAAGGAACTGATGGCAAAAGTCATTCACGCCAATGGCAGCAGGGCAGATAAACCGTATATATCAGTTAACTGTGGTGCTATTCCCGATAATCTTCTCGAGTCCGAGTTGTTCGGTCACAAGCGCGGTGCATTCACCGGAGCGTCCAGCGATCGAAGCGGCAAGTTCGAAAGCGCCCATACGGGCACAATATTTCTCGATGAAATTGGCGAGTTACCCTTGCCGGGACAGGTTAAACTACTGCGGGTATTACAATCGGCGGAGATCCAACGCGTCGGTTCAGACAAGGCGATCGAGGTGGATACGCGCATCGTGGCGGCGACCAACAAAAATCTGCTCGAGATGTGTAGCCAGGGAAGCTTTCGGGAAGACCTGTACTACCGACTCAGCGTTATCCAGGTCACCTTGCCCCCCCTGCGTGAACGTAGGGATGAGATCCCGCTGCTCATCGAATATTTCAGCGATGAGGCTGCAGAGAAACTGCAACGGCGCCCGGTCAAGCTGAGCCGACGTCTGCGAACCTTTCTGCTGAACTACACCTATCCGGGAAATATAAGAGAATTGCGCAACACGATCTTCCGTATTACCTGTCTGGCAGGTGATACAGCGGACTTCGAGCACTTGCCGGAGACGCTCCGGCCGGAGACAAAAGAGTCCGGGGCGAAAACGCAGGATGCAGCAGCTACGATGTCGCTGACGGATGTCAAGAAGACGGCCAGCGATGCAGCGGAGAGACATTTCCTGGAAAGGGGGTTGCAGGAAACGGCAGGGCGGGTTTCGGAACTCGCCCGGCAAATCGATATGAATCGTTCCCACCTGCAGACCTTACTCAAGAAACATGGCTTGCAATCCAAAGATTACCGGGCCAAGAGTTAATCTAAGAAAGCTCTGAGCAATCCGTCATGCCGGACTTGTTCCGGCATCCAGATGCATGATTTTACCGGATGATTCGCTGTGCTCACCCTGCGGGCCGCCCCTTGGGTGTTAAACGCGCTGCGCGCTTTTGTCCGGTATACGCTGGAATGACGGTACGGGAATTAATCAGAGATTCCCTGGTCTCCTGGCGCGCGATGTGCACCGGGGACCGATGCTCCTGAACGTTAATGCAAGATTTCACCATTGATGAAAGCAAAAAAAAAAGCGGAGTTCAATACGAACTCCGCAAACCCGGGTGGAGGAGTGTGGGATATCCGCTTTTCAGGTCAGGCTATCAAGGCCGGACTGGCTGCAGTAAGTGACAAGGTGCTGAAGCTGTTGACTATGGTCCCGCTGTTTCCAGCGCCGTTGTGGACATTGAAGTTTGTCGGATTCTGCTGGATCACGGTGTAGTCGTAATCGATGAAATTGTTACTGACGTTGTAGATGTTGGTGTTGTAAACGTTCGCTGGCAGTCCTGCGCTGACACCCAGCGGCCCGACGCCCTTCGTGTAGGGCTTGATGAAGCCGAAACCACTGCTGAATCTGCCGCCAAAGATCGCAGCCGTCGCTGCGTGGTCCAGCTCTTCATTTTTCGGCAAGTCACTGATTATAAGTTTGTTCATGGTTTCGTCTCCGTGGTCTGATTAGTATGTCTGTTGTTGGCGGTTGCTTACTGTGTTCATTCCGCTGTATGGCCATGCATATTGCAGGACCTGTGCCAGTATCCTTTCCACCTTGCGATAAAAATTATAACTATATAAATAATATATGGAAAAACCTTAACTGGATCCGCGTGATCCGTGCCAGAGGGGAGTTTCGATGGTGAACGATGTGAGGTAAAAACCAACGCCGTGGTACCCGATGTTCGTTGTGGCAGAACAATCAGGCAACCCTGTCCGGGGAAGCCGCCAGTATCAGTGTGCAGGGCAGCCCCTCCTTATATCGGCCGCCTTAAGACTGACTGGTACGTTGGCACAGTTTTGGCCGTTCGGTTTGAAACGGTCCCGGCCCGCTCACCACAACCCAACAACCCGGCGTGAGATGTTCGTTCACACCATACTTTTAAAGCGTTTCAATACCGGTAAAACGTGGTAGGAAATCGTGTCTAAGCCAATAATTACTATTTAGAACAATAGGATATTCAGAAAGCCAGGTCCTGGCCGTCTGCCTGGCACGGGCCGTGCTATCAAGTAACCGAGAGCATCAATCCGATCTGTAGACACAACCTTAGGAGACACGAAATGACGACCTTGAAGATTACTGATTTGGAGACCAGCACCGAGCTGGATCGTGAAGCCATGATCGCTGTCAGTGGTGGCATGGGATTTAACAGCATTTCGCAAGGCGGCATGTTTGCCCCCGTGGCGAATGCCGGCGGCGGCTTCAGTTTCGCCAGCCCGACTACCATCGTTAGTACACCGATAAATGTGCCGGTAGCGATCAGCCTGGACCTTGATAGCGCTCTGGATATCGATAACCAGGTCTCGAGCCTGGTGGGTTCATCGTTCAGCGGTATCGTGCAGTAAGGCCTTAGGCGGTAGTTGTCAACGCCAACGGAGGTCTTCGGACCTCCGTTTTATTTTGCCT
>JBDNAP010000185.1:0-3475 GCA_039768325.1 Thiogranum sp. | reverse complement strand
TGAGTGTGATATGAGTTTTCGGGAAGCACAGATCGAAAACTGCGCCGACTCCAGATTCAGTCATCGATGTGTCGATTACTTCGCGCCTTTTTTGCGCTCGTACATCTGCTTATCCGCCAGCGAAAGATAATCGGACAAAGTTAAATGGGATGAGGGATCACACTGCACGATCCCGATGCAGAGCGAAATCCGGTAAGGTGGCGATGAGCGCTGGCGAAAGCTTTCGATGTTCGACTGTATCCGGGCCAGAATCGCTTCCGGCTGCGCCGCGTCGAGCGTGAAGGCCGCAAACTCATCTCCGCCGAACCGGGCAACCACGTCGCTGTCCCTAAACGACGCCTGCAAAATTCGGCCGG
The DNA here is from genome assembly GCA_039768325.1 of Thiogranum sp. Lineage (GTDB taxonomy): Bacteria > Pseudomonadota > Gammaproteobacteria > DSM-19610 > DSM-19610 > Thiogranum. The sequence continues at coordinate 3,119 of JBDNAP010000185.1, read as the reverse complement.
CATCCTGAATGAGTCGATCGCCAGCGTCGTGGCCCAGCTCATCGTTCACGGTCTTCAACTCGTCGAGGTCGGCATAGATCAGCGCGCTTGGTATCTCTTGCCGCCGTGCGACCTTGAAGCTGCGTTCGGCATTCAGGAAAAAACCCCGCCTGTTCAACATGCCGGTCATCACATCGGTGACCGAGATGCGGTGTAGTTCTTCCTCCACTTGATCGCGTCTATGGAGTTCCTTTGCGTGTTTCTGGGCTGATTCTGAGATCTCTTCGGTTCGGGCTGCAATGCGACCCTCGATCATCTGCCTGTAACCAACATTCCCAAGTGCGGCAGCCGTGAGTTCCCCGATATAGCGCAGGATAGAGATCGGTTTGGCGAGCTGATGGGGACGCCCTCTGTGATACCAGAAGACGGCCAGAGCGCCAACCGGCTTGATCGGCGGAAAAGGAAAAGCAAGCAGGCTCACTGTGCCACCGGCGCAAAGGCCGCCATCGGGTAAGGTCGGATCGGTGGCTACATCAGGGAGAAGGATAGGCGTTTGATTATCGATCGCTTGTCGGGCGTGACGATACAGAGCGGTGCCTTTAACCACGGTTTGCATGACGCCGCTGCGATCAAATTCCGTAACGTGCTCCTCTTCACCCAGGGCCAGGAGCAACAAGGCACCATCGGCCAACAAGAGCTCTTGAATCGCTGGGCCAGTCAGTTCCAGGACTGATCGGGGGTCGGGCGCTTGCAGCAGATCGCGAGCCAGCGCAAGCAGGCGCCTCAGTGTGGCGGCAGTTGCGCCCTGCAGACGCGTCATGACAGAACCCCGCAAAAAGTGGCCACGATCCAAGCAGGTCTTGAATAATGGCCCGAATTACTGAATATATTCCGGGCCAGGCAAGATATCACCTGCGGGTGGTGAATTCCTGAATCACGCTGCAATCTGGATCTGACAAAGTCCGTTACAATGTGATAGTCACGAATCAGTCGGTACAGAGTATGAATTATTTCGGACATTGGAAATGGTGAATGATGATGTCGCCGGTTTTCCAGCGGGTAAAACTCCACTTGGGGAGGCTACCTTGTTCCCCAGAATAATGCCGTTAGGGTATTTAATCTGGCATTCATGAAAGGCCCGGTCCTGCGTGACCTGGTCAATCATGATCGACTATAGTTGATTGTCGCGAAGGTTACCTTGCAGCTTCGCCAGCATGTATTTCTGAACTGTATACTCAATTGCTACCATCGTGAAGCGGTATTGAAAATAGGCGTGCTATTTTTTACAACATACACGTTAGATCATACTTGGATTATGACAGCAATTTGATAGCATGAATAACTAACAGATGGAAATATAATGAAAGACGGAGGGTTAAAATCCCTCGACACGGCCTTGGTAGCTGTCTGGAGATGGGCTGTTGTGGCTGTACCCCACAGGAAATGGTTCAGCGCATAGGTATGCCAGTCTTATATACCAAAGGTGGATGGGGTATTCATTGCGACATGCGACATGGAGTCATCTAAGGATAAGTTTTCAGTCGGCGTGTCATTCGGAATGGAAATGCCTGTAACGCTTAGAAATTAAAAGAAAGATAACGGATTGAAAATCCGTGGTCCTCGGTTCGACTCCGGGCGTCGCTTCCAAACTTATTGCGCTTTGTCATCTGAGTCTGCCACCTTTAGCCCGCCAAATATCGCCTGAAAACACCCCAAAACCACACCGAAAAGTGACAATGACACGCGTCGACGTTACAGGTTGAATGCGTTCACCAATGCGCTGTTTCCCGGTTTCGCGTGTCTCGATCGTCGGAACGTGATAATCGAATTCTCCGTTTCACATCGAGTTGCCGATCCCCATTTAACACTGAAAATGCTCGGGCAGGATGTCGGTAGCAGTAGCGGGCTTGATGAGCCAGGAGTCGTGGACAATTTGTTCAGGCTTCGTTTCTGATCGACGGGTATGATGTTCTGTTGCATCGTGATTTCTCTCATCCGGTCAATAACTGTCTGTATGTCGTTAAGATTAAGCCTGTGGTACTGATAATAAAATTCGTCTGTTTGTACTATCCTTATAGTCTGTTCCCTTTGTCAGTAAACAACCCAGACAGCGGTGGCAGTCCATATCAGTCCTTTAACAAGGAAAAATACAAATCCTGCAGTGCCTGCCCGCCGCATCCATTTATGGCCAAGTACAGCGCCCTGTGGTTTCTGATGTATTGTGGATTGCATCGTATTTACCTGTAATAAAATCAAGGTAGAATGAAAAAACTTGATGGCTTGGCTGGCCGTGATTGTTCGTTGGCGTTTTCATTAAAAGCTTCAGCCCCCAAATCCAGTACTCGCAACCAGTTCAATTTAGCAGCATGTTCTTGCGTATTTCGTGTTGGCGTGTTTTGTTTCTTCACGGTAGCGCCCCTTTTAAAAGTGCGAGGTGCCGTATTGACACCTCGCTTACTTACCTAAGCTACGGCACCAGCTAAAAGCCCCAGTCCTTTCGCTACACCTGCACCATAGGCCGGATCGGCTTTCGTGAAGTGCGAAACCTGACGTTGCTGTATGTTACGTGGTACGCCCTGCATGGCACCGACAATGTTATCGATAAGCCGCAATTGTTCTGCTGCATCCATTAAACGGAACAGATTGCCGGCTTGCGTGTAGTAGTCATTATCGATACGGTGGTCATAGCGATCCGCATCACCATTGATACGTAATGGGGGTTCGCGATAACTGGCATCATCTTCTGCACCGTCGAAGCTATTGGGCTGATACACCGGCGCCGTACCACCATTACCATCAAAACGGGTCTGACCGTCGCGATGATAAGTATGAACCGGGCAACGCGGTTTGTTTACATCCAGCGCCGCATGATTCACACCGATGCGATAGCGATGAGCATCCGGATAGGCCTGCAAACGTGCCTGCAACATCTTGTCAGGCGAAGCACCAAAACCAGGCGGCAGGTTACCGGGACCGAAAGCTGCCTGTTCCACTTCAGCCAAATGGTTTACCGGGTTTCGATTCAGCTCCATGACACCCACTTCGATCAACGGGTAGTCGGCATGCGGCCAGACCTTGGTGAGATCAAATGGATTGATTTCACAGGTTTCCGCATCGGCCTCGGGCATGACCTGTACCTT
>JBDNAP010000023.1:0-7624 GCA_039768325.1 Thiogranum sp. | reverse complement strand
AGATGCGTTGGTTCAAGTCAGCGGGGCAAGCGCAGCGTTTTCTTACGGTTTACGGTGTGGTAGGCAATCTGTTCAGACTGGGTCGCCACTTGATGCGGGCGATTCACTATCGCGAGTTTCGGTCAAGGGCATTTTGTGAATGGCAAGCGGTGACCTGCGCCTAAAGCATGGCCCAATACTAACGGGGTGGAACCGTCGATCGCTTGTGCGGTTTGGAGATCGGTAACTTGACAGTTCCCCCACACCACATCATTGAGTTTCTTGAATTCCGCATCGCCTTACTATGTAGTAAGGAATAATTGTATCGGTAGTGCATAGGATTGTTTTAAATGACGACCGCGACCATCACTAGCAAGGGCCAGGTCACCATTCCGAAGGACGTGAGGACCCGTCTCGGTATCGGTACAGGCGACCGGGTAGAATTCGTTGAAATACAGGATGGGGTTTTTCAGATCGTCGCTGCGACTCAGGATGTTCAGGTCCTTAAAGGCATAGTGCCCAGGCCCAAGAAGCCTGTAACGATAGAAGATATGAATCAGGCTGTCTCTGAAATGGGGGGAGCTGATTGATCGGACTCGATACCAACGTCGTGATTCGTTATCTGGTTCAAGATGATAAAAAACAGTCCGCTGCCGCGACTCGCTTTATTGAGAAGTCGTTAACCACGGATGTTCCCGGTTACATCAACCATATTACCTTGTGCGAAATCGTATGGGTGCTTCAGCGTTGCTATGGCGTTACAAAGCAGCAACTGAGGGATATTATTGAAGGGTTACTCACGACTAAACAGCTTATTGTCGAAAACGTAGAGGTCGCCTGGAAAGCGTTGCGTGCATTTGATGCAAGCAGCGCTGACTTTTGTGAAGCCTTAATCGGTCAAGCAAATATTCATAGCGGCTGTGAGCACACAGTTACCTTCGATAAGAAAGCAGCAAGTTTGCCGGGGTTTGATCTATTGGGATAGAGAGCGGAAAAGGGTGCTGTCAGATTAAGTGTCTCTGAGCAACGATTGCCCGATGAACAGAACTTAACGTGTCGATACTTTATGAACGGTTAGCGGCGTGATAATCTGTGATATGAGTTATCGGGAACCACATTGGTCGGTCAACTACCTGAACCGCAGGTTTTCGCGTGAGAGCTGGTCGATCGAGGTGCAGCCCATCAGCTTCATTCCCCGTTCGATTTCCGCCCGCAGGAGGTCCAATGCCCGATCAACACCAGGCTGACCGGCAGCCGCCAGGGGGAAGAGATAGAAGCGCCCGACACCCACGGCTTTGGCGCCGAGCGAAAGGGCCTTCAGGACATGGGTTCCGCGCTGGATCCCTCCATCCATTATCACGTCCAACTGGTCACCCACCGCATCCACGATCTCTGCCAGCTGATCGAACGGAGCCCGCGAACCATCGAGCTGCCGGCCGCCGTGATTAGACAGAATGACACCGGTACAGCCGATCTCGGCCGCGCGCTTCGCATCGGCCGCCGACATGATGCCCTTCAGACAGAACTGCCCGTTCCAGAAGCGGACGATTTCCTCCACATCATTCCAGTTCATGGAAGGGTCCAGCATCTCGGTGAAATAGCGCCCAATCGACATGGCTCCACCGTTCATGTCGACGTGTTCGTCTAGCTGAGGTAGAGTGAAACCTTCGTGGAGGAGGTAGTTCAAACCCCACATCGGCTTGATCGCGAATTGGAGCATTCCGCCCAGCGTGAGCTTGAAGGGAATTGAGAATCCGGTGCGCAAGTCCCGCTCGCGGTTACCTCCGGTGATGCTGTCCACGGTCAGCATCATCACGTCGACACCGGCATCTTTGGCGCGTTGAAGCATGGCGCGGTTGAGGCCGCGGTCTTTGTGAAAGTAGAACTGATATACCTGCGGTGTGGAGTACGTGTTACGCAATTCCTCCAGGCTGACCGTGCCGAGCGAGGAAACGCCGAACATCGTGCAGTACTTCGAAGCGGCAGCCGCGACAGCCCGTTCGCCTTGATGGTGGAACAGTCTCTGGAGCGCGGTCGGAGAGCAGTAAAAGGGCATTGCGAGCTTTTGCCCCATCACGGTCACGGAAAGGTCGACGGCTTCTACACCGCGCAGGACATTGGGCACTAGGTCGCAGTGCTCGAAGCTCGCCGTGTTCTGGCGATAGGTGACCTCATCGTCTGCCGCTCCGTCGATGTAGTTGAAAATCGGACCTGGCAGCCGCCGCATAGCCAGTTTGCGGAAGTCATGGAAGTTATGGCAATCACTCAAGCGCATGGTGACAATGTGTCTTCAGATTGGTTGTGATCCATAGAAATTCATGCGGCCTTCGCCAGCAAGCCATATTCGCGGTGTAATCCGCCCAGAACAGGGTGAGCCACAACGTTACAGTGGCTCGGAATGCGCTGCCGATGTTCGTGTGGTGTGACAGGAAGATCGACTGGCGGATCCGGGATGCCCGGCCCCCGGCTGCTGTGGAGGCGACACCGATTGTAATGTTCAACCCAGTTTTTTGTAACGACGCGTAAGTGATTTTCCGTCAGTGGAATCAGAAAGTCGAGACATTCTCGGCGTAGCGCACCGATGACCCGTTCGCAGAGGCTGTTAGCCTTGGGACTCCGAGGTGGCGTTTTGAGTACACGCAGTCCCATGTGTGTAAAGGATTGGTCAAGCTGGAGCGCGAAAATGCCATCGCCGTCATGGATGAGAAAACGGTAGCGATGGTCCGAGGAGACGGCTTCTCGCAATTGCTGGAGTGTCCACGTTACAGTGGGGTGGGTTGTCGCATTGCGGTGCACAATCCGTCGGGTCTGGTGTTCGATAACGACTAATACGTAGAGAAGCCGAAACATCGCCGTTACGACAACACAGAAGTCACAGGCCAATATGGGTGCCGTATGATTTCGAACAAAGGTGGACCCGCGTTGATCGCCACGGGGTTGTCCATGCGGGCGTTTGGGCGTGTACTTGCGTACCGTACAGGGCGAAATCTGGATCCCCGGCTTGAGAGGCAGTTCTTTGGCAATGCGTTCTTCACCCCAGGATAGATTACTCAGAGCCGTCTCGCGGATCAGTCGCCTGAGTTCAATGGGTATCGGTGGCCGGCCTGGCCGTGACTTCCAGCGCCAAAACAATGGAGTAGACCGAGCAGCGTAGACAGGACGGGGAGGGCGATAGTTCTCATCCCGGGAACGTACGATAGTCGTGGCGAAAAAGTCAACGAAGTCAATACGTACGATGTTTTTCGTAGCCACAGGCATTCGGTCGGCCGCAGTCAGATTGGGTGCACGTTGACGAGATCGATTAATGATCAGGAGTTGCTGTTTCATGAGAAGGCTATCGGCGACGATCGCCTTGGCACCGCCAGGTCCGAGCAGTTTGGCAAGAGTTGTCAACAAGTGTGCAAGCATCAGCAGCAGGACCTTCATGGCAAGGTAGAGTAGGGAAGGTTGCTCCTTGGAAGAAGACAAGCTAAGTGTCCGAATTCGGGCGACGATTTACAATTTTCCGCGTACAGTAAAGAAGCGGTCACTATAGCTGTAATTAATATCGCGCATGGCCATCCTATTCGCTAAAAGCTTCGATCACGCGTAGCAATCGTTGCCTTTCCTTCTCGGGTAGTTCCGAATAAATCATCATCAAGCGCTGCATATCCTCCGGAAAACTGGCGCAGACCGGATCCGTTTCTACATGTTGTTCGTCCATCCAACCTTTTTGTTTATTCAGATGCTGTTCGCAGCGCCGTACCAGGCGATCCGTTATGATAAGAAATGGATTGGCAATATGTTCATCGAGTTTCTTGCGGGAAAGTCCGGTAGCCTTCAGGAAAGGGGGCAGTTGACCACGTTGGGAGCGCGCCTGCTCATATGTGGCTACCAGATTCTGATGACGGATAGCCTGAGCATCACGGCCGGAGGCTCGGATTGGTCCACTGCCGAACATGATCCAGCAGGGGGAGGAATCCGTTTTCTCTGCAATGAGCTTCACGTCATCGGGAGAGGGCAGAGAGATTCCGGCCTCATAGTTACCCAGTCGCGAGGGACCCCAACCCGGTATTTTCTCCAGCAGCTGTGCAGCGGTATCAAATCCGGCCATGCGCCGTGCCTGCTTTATGCGCTGACCTATTCGGATAGCGGTGGGATTCTTGCGCTCTGCCATAACGGTTACCTGCCCAAATAAGGTAAAACTAATACTACAAGAAACTTGTAATTATTTCTTGCATTATTGAAATTGTGGATTATACTTTTCGGCCATTAACAGGAACAGAACTATGACTATTCGCAACCAGAAAGCCAACGAACAGCTATGCCAGCCCAGGCGGTCGGTAGCCGCTCCCATGGGCGTGCATATCGACGCCGCTGGTTTTAGCTTGGTTGCTCTTGGTTTAGCGGGGATACCATCTTATGCGCAACAAGATATTAACGAGACCGGTATGACCTGACCTTCCGCACAAACTTACTTGCGAAAGGTCTTTAAAAGCCTTTCGCGGGAACAGAAACCCCGTTAGGCCGATTAAGCGTAACGGGTTTTTTTTTGCCCCAGAAAACTCGTCCCTCGTTGGGCGATTTGCTCATTAACAAATCGGAAAGTGTGTTTTTCGGCCGTTGATACGGCCGTTCACGGGGTGTGTTTGTCCGTTGATTTCGGCAGGCCGGCCCGCAGGGCGGAGCACAGGGATGTGCGGAGTAATCCCGTCAGCCCGATTTTCTTTTGCCGGTGTAGCTCAATGGGCTAGAGCACCTGCCTTGTAAGCAGGAGGTTGCAGGTTCGACGCCGTGCAACCGGCTCCACGTTCGCGGCACTTGGGAGGTTGCCAGGGGGTGTGGCAGCACCTGGATGGGTTCCGGGCCTGTTGCTTCGTTATTCAAGACTGCCTGACGAAGCGAGGGTGAGTAAAGCGGGACTGCTGTCTGGTCAGGGTATCGGTGGGGTGAAACCGGTCCTGGCAATCTCCCAAGTGCTGCAATCGAAACAGGCAACGGTAGCTCCAATGGGTAGAGCGCCTGGTTGAAGACCAGGGCGATGAACGTTCGAGTCGTTCCCGTTGCACCAATATTGGCAGGTGCGCCATTGGTAGGCGGTCTCCCTGTTAAGGAGATGGATGTCGGTTCGAGTCCGACCCTGTCAGCCAGTAGCGGATGCGTTGGGCAGTGTAGTGAGCCCGGCGGGCTGTAACCCCGCGACCCTTAGCGGGTTTGCAAGTGCAATTCTTGCCGCATCCACAAGCAATGGGGCCAAAGCTCAATGGGTAGAGCACCTGTTTTGCACGTAGGAGATAAGCGTTCGAGTCGCTTTGGCTCCACCAAAGTGTAACCACTAAGTGAGAAGGAGTGGATGTCATGAAAACGAAAATGAAGAAAGTGAAAGTAAGAAACCCATTTCATAATCATCCACTTTTACAAAAAGGTGGTGTGCATGAAAAGCCGAAAAAGTCGCTGCGTAGAATTGCCAGGCAGCAACTGAAGAAAGAGTGGTCTGCGCTGATACTGATTTTCTCAAGTCGTATGAACCCAGACTATTCAAATTATGAACTGGTAGCTCAACGGCCAGAGCACGTGACTGTCGATCACGAAGATGACGGTTCGAATCCGTTCCAGTTCGCCATTATTGAACCGGTATGCAAATGGTTAAGCAGCTGGGCCTTCAACCCAGTGTCGTAGACATTGCGCGTTCGAGTCGCGTCCGGTTCACCAACTGCCCTTTAGCTCACTGGTAGAGCGCACCACTGATAATGGTGAGAAGCTGGATCGTAATCAGCCAGGGCAAGCATTAACACGCAGTTTTCTGGGTGTAGCTCAGTCTGGTCAGAGTGCTCGGCCCGGACCCGAGAGGCCACAAGTTCAAATCTTGCCGCCCAGACCAATTGAAACAGGTATCGCTTAGCGGTAACGCACGACCCCGCCACGGTCGAGCCGCGGGTTCAAGTCCCGTTGCCTGCTCCAGGTAATGGCGATCTTAGCTTAATTGGACAAAGTCCCCGGCCGTGACCCGGGTGGATGTGAGTTCGAATCTCACCGGTCGCCCCAATAGTGTCGCTTTGCTCAGCGGTGAGATCGCCTGTTTCACATGCAGGAAGTCGACTGTTCGAATCGGTCAGCGACAAGCAAAGCAATGGCGCGGTGGTGGAACTGGTATACACGCTCGGCTCAGAACCGAGTGCCGCAAGGCATGTGAGTTCGATTCTCACTCGCGCTACCAATAAAACTGACTAAGCCCTTCCAGCTTAATGGATTGAGTCTTTGGCTTCGAAGCAAAGGGTGGGGGGGTGAGCCCCTCGAAGGGTAGCAATTGAAAAGGAGGACTGAAATGAAACTGACGCGACACCAATAAAAAAACGGTCGCCAGCTCAACTGGGAGAGCGCCCGGTTCTTACCCGGGATGATGGGGGGTCAAAGCCCTCGCGGCTGACCAATGACGTGCCTATAGCTCAGCGAATAGAGCGCCGCCGTGCGAAGGCGGAGGTCCGAGGTTTGAGTCCTCGTGGGCGCACCAATTGATATTCGCTGATCGTCTAATGGTAGGACGCGAGACTTTGAATTTCGAGGTACAGGTTCGAGTCCTGTTCGGCGAGCCAAAAGAGATCCCCGTAGCTCAACGCCTAGAGCAGCAGACTTTTAATCTGCGCGATGTGAGTTCAAGTCTCACCGGGGGTACCAATAGTGTGGCCTGGCTTAACGGCAAAGCGCGAGACTCATAATCTCGAAGATCCTGGTTCGATTCCAGGGGCCACGACCATTCGAGTTGTTGAGTAAATTGGCGTCTGTGGCGGAACGGGATACACGACCGGCTTAAGACCGGTTGCCTTACGGCATGTCAGTTCGACTCTGACCAGGCGCAACAAATATTACAGAACTATTGGCAAAACACACTTTCCGATGCGTTAAGAGCGTAAAGAAGGTGAAACGAGGAAAGAGCAATGACAATGATCTTGCGGGTAAATCAAGGCGGTCGCCCATTGGGCTGGATTCCCTGGCAGGAAGCCGTGCTGCTCTACGCAAAGAATCTGGTGTTATGGGAAGTCGGCGAGGAAGCGCTGCGTTTCCATGGCGGAACGAGCCGTATGACGGGACTGCGTTCCTATATGGATGTGCATCCGGTTGTGGCGGCAAGGGGTGTTATGCACCACGGGGACTACCGTACAACACCGCCCTTGACCAATCGCGAGTTGTTTCGGCGAGACCGTCACACCTGCCTGTATTGCCTGGTGGAGTTGGGCGGGCGACACCTGACACGTGATCACGTGATCCCTTTGTCAAGGGGTGGCCGGGATTGCTGGTCAAATGTAGTGACTGCTTGCCGGGCCTGTAACCAGAGAAAGGCGGATCACTCGCCTGAGCGTGCGGGGTTGCGTTTGCACGCGGTGCCTTATGTGCCCAGCTATGCAGAGTGGTTGATCCTGCATAACCGGAAGATCCTGGCGGATCAGATGGCGTATTTGCAGGCGCAATGCCCGAAGGACAGTCGCTTGTGGAGTTAAGTAGAGTTCCGGAGAGATAAGATGAGCAAGAAAGATAACTACAACGTAATTGATTCCGGTCGCGGTGTGCCGGTAAAGGCCTGGACGCGGGGTGTGCCGTTTGAGGATGGCGCACGTGAGCAGGTATTGAATGTGGCGCGTTTGCCCTTCATCCATAAGTGGATGGCGGT
>JBDNAP010000022.1:0-4483 GCA_039768325.1 Thiogranum sp. | reverse complement strand
CCCAAATAGCGCGGTCTGCTGGTCGGTTGTGAGTCCGGCGTTTCCCTGGAATGTCCCGGACGTCTGACCGATACCACTGACAAAACTCGCGCCACTCAGTGCCGGAACAACGAGGTTATTGCCGGTAGGCAGGTCAATCTCAGGCGGCCCATTAACACCGGGAGCACCAATATGGAAATGCGCTGCGGTAGCCGGATCAGTCAGGCCTTCGAAGCCAATTGTCCACGACAACATGTTTGAGAGAGTATCGAACTGGTAGATGATCCCCGCCCCCCCAGTCGCCGTAGACGTATTTGGTGGAACCTCATTAGCACCTGACAGAAATGAAGTGAAATTCACGATAGCCGACTGTGCGGGCACGCTCACCAGGCAAAACAACACTGCAACTAAGGTCGTTGCAAACTTATTATTCATCAGTTTGACTCCTCCGAATTATTCATATCCGACTTCCTCCACCGAAAAAGCGCTGTCATTTATCTTCATCAGTAGTCGAAACGTTTAAAAATCAAGCAATATCCAAACCATAAAAGCAGGTACGCATTTAATCAGTAAGTTACCTGTAAGTTTATGGGCGACAAGAGGGTAAAAATGTAAGGAATAGCAGATTAGGATTCTCTTATTCTTTACAGATGACGATTGATTGGCGCGGGAAATCAATCTGTCACGAACTTGGTCATCAGCGCAAGCGGCAATGTAGAAATGCCTCTCTCTATCACAGACGGCGTCCGAGCTGCGCAGCCGCGAACAGGGCGATTGTTAACCACCGAACCCCAGCCACCATACTCGGCACCATAATCTTCTGCCAATTCCAACATTCGAAAATTGTCGAACAAGATCAGCGGGGGATCCAAAGGAAAAGAAAAAACAATATCTGCAGAATGATGGAGATCTCCCGTCTCCTTTTTTCTACTATCTATGTTGGATATCGAGTACCTGTTCTCTTATACCTGCTCGGACAACTGCCGAAGTGTGGATAAATCACTGGAGTAAATAATGTTGCTTGCATTCATGCAGCATTTCCTCATTGCTGCCATGCTCAACCAGTTCTTCCATGAGCTTAATATTCGCACTCCGTTGCTTTATCAAATCATCCCAAATCGGCATCTGTTTCCCTCTAATCCACACATGACCGCCAGATAAACGGGACCACCAGGCATCGAACTTGAACCACAAAGACAACCCATTATCACCCTATTATCGCGGCAAAATAAACAGGCCAAGGGATGGATAGGGAACTATCAGCGAGCATGAAGGGGGCTCCTGCCGACGCGAGATCAATTTCAATTGACTGGGCCAATGCCCGCATCCGAGTTCACAACACAATTGATCGGGGCGAATCGACTCTTGTCTTTCCGCTGATTACAAATTCTTGCTATCTAAAAGTCGCCATAGAGCCAGGACTTGCCGTTCGCGTCCTGCAATCGCACTTCGGTAAGCGGAAATTTCCTGCCGTTCAGTTTGATACTGACATGGCCGATAACAAAGGTGAGATCAAGCGGTTTAAACTAACTGACAGGGAGGACGCCGGAATGAGCAACTTGACTGACGAAGATATCAGGCGGATAGCCTGTAGCGAATGGGCAAGATGGATGGACGTCTATGGTTATGACACGCCCAGCACTCTCAACAATCAGCAGCAGATGCAGATTGAGCGCAGGAGATGCAGCGTAGTTTCACGTCGCCAGCAATCGGCGCAGCTGCCCCATAAGCGACAACTGAAATCTGCGGATGCAGCATAAGTGTGTTACCGGTCAATCTGAACACGGCCCCGCTTCGGCGGGGCTTTTTTGTAGACGCCCGTCGCATAGCATGCGTCCGCTATCCCTGTGCTCTTACTTTAATTTGACCTCTGCCTGATACTCTACGGATGGCGCTGCCAGTGCTTACCGGGTTTTAATGTTGTTGTCGCTGGACTTCCTCGGCCCATGCTCACCGTAGGGCCGCGCGCTTCCCTCACTTCTCGAGCGCGGTCATTTTTTGCCTGAACCGCATGGGAGGCATCAGGTACTACTCACATCAGACAGCCTGGGAGAACTATCACCGTTGGAGCGAGGTGTGCATTTTGGTAAATCTGGTGTCGGGGGTACGGGAAGACGCCAAGCTGTTAAGTCGACTTAACAGCGGCATTACACCTCCAGTCTCGAAGACCCGCTACATCGCCGCCCTTCACGCCCCGCCTGATGTTAAGAAATCCCGCGAACTGACCGATAACACGGCATCACAGCGCAAGGATGCAGCGTTCTGTGTGTTGCTGAGAATACTCGATCAGGGAAGCTGGCAACGAGCCGACGTCTTGTGCAACCACGGGCGCCGGCTTTTTTATGCTGCCTGGTATACCTTTATTCCGGGCTTTTTGAACGTTCCAGCAACTCCTCCCGCACAATCGCCATATCGTCTGGTGCATTCGTGCCGATCCTGACCTGGTTGCCTCTGACTTCCAAAACTGTGAGTTCGATCTGTTGGCCGTCCGAGGTTTCAATGATGAGGGTTTCACCTTGGCGGCGTGTGAGTATGAGCATGGCAATATCTCCTTTTGCCCGGATTTGATTACAACACGAAAAGCAATTCCAACACTATCCGACACAGCTACCGGTACGAAAAAACCACCCGGAGGTGGTTGTCGTAAATGCCGATATTCATAGGATTAAATGGTGGGCCGTGTAGGTCTCGAACCTACGACCAAGAGATTAAGAGTCTCCTGCTCTACCAACTGAGCTAACGGCCCGTTATTTAAGACTTTTCCACCGGTTTTTCAGCCTTGTGAAAGTATCAGACGTAGACCGGTTTGCTACTTTGAACTCGGAATCCACGGAAAGGCGCAGTTTACCGTGATGGTGCCCGGGTGAAAAGGGCTTCGGGGATCGTGGTGTTTTCCGGTACATGCGCTTTATTTTTCAGGGCCCGCAGGCTGCAGGAATATGGATCGAACATGCGAAGTCGTTTAACGACCGAAGCCCGTTGGTTGCGGGCCTGCCGCCGCCATTCATGCGGCGGGCCCCGGTTATCAAACACTCAGTTCAGCGCGTCCCTGCGCTGACAGACCGAGGGGTGCTACCCGGCACGATTTCCACGGCCGGTGCTGACCGCCGGTCAGCGCAGTACCGGGTAGTACGTCTTGAACACCATACCCTCGCCGGCGTTGGCTGTATGACAGCTGGCACAGCTCTCGGCCGGTGCAGCCTCGGAAGCCTTTACATAGGGGGGGGGCGTGGTGACCGAAATTGAAGAACCCCCAGCCATTGGTATCCTTGAAACGTGCACTGTCTTTCACCATCACATCCATACCCTGAAACTCACCGGCGAAGTAGCCGCGGCCGGACGGGGCATTCTTCGAGCCATCCTTGAAATCACCCTTCTGCAGCAGCACCAGTTCCTTGGCGATGACGGTACCGTCGGGGAACTCACCGGTGCGCTGATAGACGGCGAACGCATCCGGATTCACGTAAACGTGGTGGTATTCGGGGAAACCGGCCTTACCGTTGTTCAGGCCGTGCGGGGTCAGTGGGGCGCCGATAAACACCCACTCGCGGAAGCCCTCCGGCAAAACCAGTTCGTCCCGCTTGTTGAAAGTAGCGGAGCCAATACTGTCGCTCCCTTCGGCGGCGGCGATACCGGCCATCAGCACACCGATGGCGATGGCAGTGGACTGCAATAGTTTTTTAAAAACAAGGTTCATGGCACTTCTCCTATTCAATGGTGTTAGGTTGACGACAGGGAAATCCACGTCGGTGCCTGCCACACGATCCTGGCGTCGCTTTGGACTGCTCGGACGGGAAGGATGCGTGGCATGGTGTTTTCTCCCCGGCCGTTGTGATCCGGAGTTCATGGTCGTCTCCCCGGCGTGAAGTGATATTGACAGCAAGACTGATACTTGTGGTATCTTTAAGTCTCAATAGATATACACAAAGTATCATTATGGATGACCGGTTGGTTGAGTTACTGAAATGTTTCGAGCTGCGGGCCCGGGTCTTCCAGGCCGGTCCGTTGTGCCGTTCCGCCCGCTACGATGAGGCGGATGGCTTGGGCTACATCCACGTGCTACAACGCGGCAGCCTGGGGGTTGAATCCCCGGACCATCCACCCCTGCTGATCGATGAACCCAGCTTGTTCTTCTTTATTAACCCGACCAGTCACCGCCTGTTACCGAAAGCGCCGGACGTTGACCTGGTGTGCGCCACGATCGAATTCGGCGCAGGCCTGCGCAACCCGCTCGCGCGCGCATTGCCCGAGATGGTGCTGATCCGGCTACGGGACATGCCGACCCTGGATGTGAGCCTGACGGTGCTGTTTCGCGAAGCGGCCGAACAGCACTGCGGACGACAGGCGGTGCTCGACCGACTCATCGAGGTGGTGTTCATTCAAGTGCTGCGCAATCTGATGGACCAGCAACGCCTGCAGGTCGGTCTACTCGCCGGACTGGCGGAACCCCGGCTGGCAAAAGCCATAAATGCCATGCACGCGGAACCGGCGCACCCCTGGTCGT
>JBDNAP010000184.1:0-3415 GCA_039768325.1 Thiogranum sp. | reverse complement strand
GTCCGCCTCCACCGCAGATTCCAGTCGCTGCAGCGCCGCCGGTATATCCTCCGCCAGCAGCGCGCCGGGCACCGTTGCGCTGTGTCCCATCAGCTTGAGCAGATGAAGTGCGACATCACCGAACATGGTTATGTTCGCATAGGCCGGAGAAGAAAAAGTTACCAGCATTATTAAAGCCTCTTTATGTTGCCGCGACGAGTGTACGCATGAAGAACACCGGCCACTGATAGTCGATCATGGCGTTCATCGACCGCTGCCCCTCTACAGCAGCGGAACCAGCACGGCGATGGTATTGTTGTACAGACGACGTGTCATGGGCCAAGCGGTCACTGTCTGCGGATCGATCGGGCGTGAGCGCTTGCTGACCCGGTTTTTCCTTTCCGGTGATGGCTCACGATTGTTACCGCGTTGGATGATATGCGGGGGAACCCCAGGCACATTGAAGCAGGATTTGCGTGGCATGATTCACCTCCTTGTGAACAGCGCGCACTGCGATCATAGCACTAAAGGTATATTAGGGAATATTGCTCTCTGACCCCGGTTTTTACTGGGATTTTTCGTGACGATCGTACAGCCAGCCACCCGCCGCACCTGCGGCAGCACCGATCGCCGCGCCCGTCATTGGCCGACCGGTCGCCAGTCCCCCGATCAATGCGCCGGCAGCAGTACCGATCGCCGCGCCGGACAGCGTACGCTGCTCGCCTGAGCTCATATTTGCACAGCCCGTGAGTCCAGCGACCAGGCAACAAGCCAATAGCATATTACGTGTCTTCATTATCGACTCCTTATTACAGTCTGCCAGTTTCACGAACAGGGCCATTTTTCGCTGGCCGCGCGCATGACACCCGTGACCGGTGTTTCGCCTTTTAAATGCTGTGCATTATTCTTCGACCATTCCATGACCACGACCACCACGTCCTGACGACTGACAGAAGGATCCGGACAGGTAATGGGTGCATTGTTCGCACCCGCTGTGAGGGCCGCATGGTAGTCCAGGGCTGCGTCGATATAACCCAGGCAAAAACCCATCGCCGCGTGGTACAGGGGATCATCCGCACTCACGCTGCAAAGTTCCACCAGGTCTTCCGTAGTAATAACCTTATGATCCTGCAGTGCACCAGCAAGGGACTGGGCTGAGACCATAAGCGCCGCCAAAGCGATTACGTAACGTATTAACTTCACAACATCACTCCTTTATTTTCGAAAAACCGGGGTCAGAGAGCAATATTCTCTAATATAGTATGTGCCAGGATTATAACGCACAGTATATTAGAAGATATTGCTCTCTGACCCCGGTTCAGAACCGCTTGATAAGCTGGGTGTCCAGGACCACGGAATAATGGGTATCAAAAGAACCGTTGATACGCCCGGCAAGGCCGTTGTCCTGGTCGAGGTTGGCATCACCGATATGAACGTAGTTCAGGCTGTTGTGTATTTCAAAGCCTTTCCACTGCCACTCGACACCGCCGCCGA
Source organism: Thiogranum sp. (assembly GCA_039768325.1). Taxonomy (GTDB): domain Bacteria; phylum Pseudomonadota; class Gammaproteobacteria; order DSM-19610; family DSM-19610; genus Thiogranum. The sequence goes on along the minus strand of JBDNAP010000184.1, from coordinate 1,942 downwards.
CGGCGATGACCCGATCGAGCGGTAAGCCAATGGTCCGCCTGCCGTCACTCGAGGGCGGTGTCATATACATGCCACCGACAGAAAAGGCCAGGTCCGGCCGGTATTCGTATCTCAGCCCGGTGGAAAAGAGCCAGGTGTCCTTGTAGTTACCTTCAACCGACACGGTAGAGTTGAGCATATCGGAGTTGACACTGACATGGTTGATACCGAACGCCGACATATTGATCCACATCACATCGAAGGTGAATGACCAGTCATCCTTGAATCCCTGGTAAATACCCAGCTGGGCCATCGCCGGCACCTTGAATTTCACATCAATGTTCTGGTCCCGCAGCCCCAGCGCGTCAAGACCCGCCTCCAGAACCGGGCCGATATTCTGGAACTTCGGCCGGCCAGACAGATCCGGATCGATTTCGGCGCGATAATTTACCCCGATGCGGGTATCTTCATTCATCTCGTACAGCAACCCAAGCTGCCAGCCGAAACCGACACCGTCCTCTTCGAGCTTGATCCTACCGTCGGTACTGCCGATATTATTGATACGCGCCTTGGTCATGGAGTCGGTATAGATCATGATCGGCCCGCCACCGACGGACCAGTGATCGCTCAGCTTGTAACCCACAGTACCGGCCAGTGCCACGAAAGCCAGTTCGGACTCCTCCGCCAGATAGCGCCCTGACCAGCTCTTGCCATAGGCGTTACCGAAACCGGAGGGCACACTCAGAGACGTACCGACAGACCAGCGGTCATTGATCGGGTGCGCATAATAAAACCCCGGGATGGCAAGAAACCGGGTGTCGTTATCGGCACTGCCGCCGTCGATATTCGAGTCATCGACTTCGAACTTGGCGGCGGAACCGACCAGCGACACCTGCACCAGTAGCTCCGGCTCGTCCAGGCGGGTAATACCGGCGGGACTCGAGAACACCGTGGATGCGTTACTGGCACGCGCCGTCATACCCGAGAGCGCGGGTCCCACGTCAGCCTGGGCTGTGGATGTCGACAAGCCTGCCAGCAGGCAGATGGCTCGCAGGATTCGGGTACTAAAAAGCCGGTTCACAATTTTTTTCACGCCTATGCAGTAGGTTCAACACACCCTACATAAATAGGGGTCAGAGAGCAATATCTTCTAATATTGCTCGTGCCCGTTATCCCCTTCTACAAAGAATCCCCTCGCGTGTCCTTCAAGCGTGGCCTTCCCGGTTTACCTAACCGTGCCTGTCGGTTGGTCAGGTCCTGGATATGATCCTTGAAATATGAGCAACCAAGCACGAGTTCGCCATTAAGCGCCTGGCGTATCTCATGCAATGGCTGATTCTCCATAGGCTTTCGAAACAACTCGCGATACGCTTTCTGCCGCTTATCCGCGGAATTGCCAAGCGCCAGATACGATGGATGCGGCGTAACGATCAAATCCTGTTGTCCTTGCGCGTTAGCCGCATAACTGGACCAGCGGTATTCTGCCGGGTGCTCGACCATGTTCGCACGAACCGCATTCATCTCGATATAACGCATACAGGTCAACAAATAGTTTTCGCTATCGACCAGACTCGCTTTGAAGCGCCCTTCCCAAAGCGTGCCGCTGCGGTTATGACTGCGGTTGATGTAACAGACATAACGTCGCCCCAGTGCCTGCATCATCTGTGAAATACCGTAGGCCTGGGCACTCGACACCAGCAGATGCACATGATTGCTCATCAGTACATAAGCATGCAGCTGGCACGAAAACCGGGTAGCCGACTCGCTCAGGTCATCCAGGTATCGGTGGTAATCAGCTTTAGTAAAAAAGCAGGGCTCGCGATTGTTACCGCGTTGAATGACATGCTGGGGAATCCCAGGTAAATTGAAACGGGGTTTGCGTGGCATGATTCACCTCCTTGTGAACAACGCGCACGAAGATCATAGCATTAACCGTATATTAGCGAATATTGCTCTCTGACCC
>JBDNAP010000183.1:0-4259 GCA_039768325.1 Thiogranum sp. | reverse complement strand
CTGGCCGAATAAATTCGGCCCTACAGAGGAAGAGCCGCCTTAACTTAGTGCCATTCCTCCATAGATGACTCGTCTGAACGCGTAAGTTAGCCGCTGTTAAACTTTTGGGACCGTCGGCCGCAGGGAAGCGGCCGTCGAGCGTACAGGGATGTATTGACAGCGAGTCCCGAAAGTTTAACAGCGGCTAACTTACGCACACCTCAAACTAATGCTGCTCAGGCTATCAGTGTACCGTCCTGCAAATGCCACACCACATCCATGCGATCGGCCATGTTGGTATCGTGGGTGACGATGACAAAGCTGGTATTGAGATCCCGGTTCAATTCCAGCATGAGTTGATAGACGTGTTCTGCATTACGCCGATCGAGGTTCCCTGTCGGTTCATCAGCCAGTATGCAGTCCGGTTTGGTGACCAGTGCGCGGGCAACGGCGGCGCGCTGGCGTTCGCCGCCCGATAACTCCGACGGTTTGTGCGCGACGCGTTCTTGCAGTCCGACCTTCTGCAGAATATCCAATGCCTGATGCCGGGCCTCGCTGATAGCTACACCCCGGATCACCAGCGGCATGGCGACATTTTCCAGGGCGGTGAATTCCTGCAACAGGTGGTGGAACTGGTAGACGAAACCCAGGTACCGGTTACGCAAGCGGCTGCGCCGGCTTTCGTTCATGGCGCTGAAGTCATGGTCCGCCAGCTGCACCTGGCCTGCCGTGGGCTTGTCCAGTCCACCCAGTAAATGCAACAGGGTACTTTTACCGCTGCCCGATTGGCCGACGATGGCCACCCGCTGGCCGGCTTCAACCGTCAGGTTGACGTTTTTCAACACGCTGACGTCAAACCCGCCTTCCGTGAAGGATCGCGTGAGTTGCGAACACGCCAGGATTGCCTGCGGTCTACTCATAGCGCAGCGCCTCGGCGGGCTGGGTCCGGGAGGCGCGCCATGATGGATACAGCGTGGCCAGGAAACTCAGCAGGAACGCCACCGTGCCGATCTGCCAGACGTCCGGCCAGTTCAATTTTGAAGGCAGGTCGCTGATGTAGTACACGTCCGCCGGCATGAACTGAACACTGAAGGCCTCTTCGATGGCGGGGACGATGGTCTCGACATTCAGGGCCAGTGCCACGCCACCGACGATACCCAATGCGGTCCCCAGCAGACCGATCAAGGCGCCCTGGATCATGAAGATGCGCAGAATAACGCCTGGTGTGGCGCCCAGCGTCCTCAGGATGGCGATATCGGCGCGTTTGTCGGTGACCACCATGACCAGGGTCGAGACGATGTTAAAGGCTGCCACCGCCACGATCAGGGTGAGAATCACGAACATGACTCTTTTCTCCGTCTGTACGGCGCGGAAAAAATTGGCGTGCTGTCGGGTCCAGTCCTCTACCCGTAAATCATCACCGAGCTGCGCGGCCAGTTGCCGGGAAATCTGTGGCGCCTTGAACAGGTCTTTCAGTTTGAGCCGAATGCCGGTAATGGCGTTGTCGAGCTGGAAAAGCCGTGCCGCATCCTCCATGTGTACCAGTGCAACACCCCGGTCATATTCATACATGCCGACGTCAAAAATACCCGTGACCCGGAAACGGCGCAGTCTGGGCAGAATTCCGGCCGGGCTGAAATTGGCCTGGGGGGTTACCATGGTGATCTGGTCACCAACCTGCGCCCCTACACTGTGGGCCAGCTCACTGCCCAGGATGATCCGGTATTCACCCGTCTGCAGGTCGTCCAGCCGTCCACGGCGCATGTGTTGGCCGACGCTGGAAACCTTGGGTTCCTGGTCCGGCAGAATGCCCCGCACCAGCGCCCCGCTCACCTTCTTGCCTTTGGTCAGCATGATTTCACCCTGCACATAGGGCGCCACCCCGATCACCTCGGGGTGCTCCGTGGCTCGACCAGCCAGCTGTTGCCACTCGATCAGCGGCTTCTGGTAGCCGCTGATACTGGCGTGTGAAGCCATCCCGAGAATGCGGGTACGCAGCTCCTGTTCGAAGCCGTTCATGACCGAAAGCACCGTGATCAGCGCAGCAACGCCCAGACCGATACCAATAATCGAAATCAGGGATATGAAGGAAATGAAATGGTTACGGCGCTTTGCGCCTGTGTAGCGCAGACCGATATATAGTGCCAGAGGTCGAAACATAGCCGAGCATTAAATCACAAGCGCAGCCTGCCGAAAACAACTATTGTATCTATACACATTGATAAAAAGGATGGACAACATGCAGCGAATCAGCTATTTGCTTCTGCTTTCGCTTGGCCTTACCTGCTCCGCTGGTGTTATCGGGGATACCTTGCTGGTGGAATCGGTACAATCCGCTTCCGCAGCGGTGCGACCCGCGCAGGGCATGGTCATGGAACAGGTCATACAGCAGTACGGCGAGCCACAGCAGCGCCTGGGTCCGGTGGGTGAACCGCCGATCAGTCATTGGGTATACGGCGATTTCATCGTGTACTTCGAGCACCAGCACGTGATTCATTCCGTGGTTCCGCGTTAAATACTCCACCGGCTAAAGCCGGTGGTTTACAGTTACGGCTAAAATCTGGATTGATCCGCCATTCGGCTGATTATCACTCCCTCTCCCTCCACCCTGGAGAGGGAGGCCTTCTCTGCAGACCGCGTTAATATCCTACTGAACATCATTTTGCATACAAACTGACTCATTCGCCTAAAGGCGAGGGTTTACGGATCCCCTGTATACCGGGACTCTAAAGATGTTGAGTTCTGGGCATCAATCACCCGATAATCAAACTGCATGGAAAACACTAGACTGACTGCTGCCCTGGTGCAGATATCCTGCAACCCGGACGGCGCCTCTGGCCCTATTTGCGTGACCGCGGGATTGACGCCTATGATGAGTTGTCGCTGCGCTTCCGGGACCAATAACAGGAACAAACCATGATTCTGATTCTTTCCCCTAACACCAAAACCGACAGTGAGGAATTCCATCAACTGGAAGCCTATCTTGAGCGGATCCCTAACGTGCGGCATCGCATTCATCAGGAAACCGGCGAACAGCAGCTGCTTACCGAAGTCTATTTGATTGGCGATACCGCTTCTGTATCGGCGGACGAAATCTCCAATCTGCCGGCGGTCGAGCGCGTGGTTCGAATTTCCGAAGAGTACCGGGTGCTGGGGCGCCATAAAGATGATAATCGTTCCACCTGGTTCGACTACAACGGCGTTCGTTTCGGACAGGATAACCTGAACGTGTTTGCCGGTTTGTGCGCGGTGAATACACCCGAACACGTCGAACTCATGATGCGGGCATTGCAGGAACAGGGTCAGGTGTGTACGCGTATGGGGGCATATAAGCCGCGTACCAGTCCCTACTCTTTCCAGGGCCATGGCAAATCCTGTCTTCCCTATGTCTTCGAGCTGGCTGGAAAATATGGCATCAAAGTGGTGGCCATGGAAGTTACCCACGAGGCGCACGTCGCCGAAATCCGTGAAACCCTGGAGCAAACCGGTCAGCCGACCGGGGTGATACTTCAGATCGGTACACGCAATACACAGAATTTCGAGTTGTTGAAATATGTCGGCCGCCAACGCGATTACCCGGTTCTGTTGAAACGCGGTTTCGGTATCACCCTGGAAGAGTCACTCAATGCGGCGGAGTATCTGGCCAGTGAAGGCAATCGCAAGGTGGTGTTTGGCCTGCGGGGCATGAAAACCAATATGGGTGACCCACACCGCAACTTTGTCGATTTTGCCCATGTGCCGGTGGTAAAACGTTTGACACGGATGCCGGTCTGTATTGACCCGTCGCATTCTGTGGGTACCCGGGACCTGGCGCCGGACGGTTTACTGGATGTCATGCATGTCACCGCCCAGGGCGTGATCGCCGGCGCGAATATGATCCTGGTTGATTTCCATCCTGAGCCCGCCAAGGCCCTGGTGGATGGCCCGCAGGCGCTGACACTGGATGAATTACCCTACTTCCTGGAAGATGTCCGCATTGCGCGTGAAGCCTACGAAAAACGTCAGCAGCTCGCCGCGCAGTACCAGCAGGCATAGCAGCTCTTAAACATAAGAGATTAAGCGAATGTCGTGAAACCGGCCTCGCAAGACAGGGAAAGTTTTTATCGGGTATTTCCACGATTTGCGTGGTTAAATTCAACGCGGTTCGATCGGGAACGGGCCAGCCTGGAACCGATAGCTGTACCATTGGTCTATACTCACCGTATCCAGGCAGCACGGCCAGCCACAAAATGAACAAGCTTTTACTCCTGCTCATGTTGTTCTCGACATTCACGCATGCG